>JAVHXR010000055.1 GCA_031119515.1 Propionicimonas sp. | reverse complement strand
GAGGTCTAGTTGGCCCACGTCCTCTCCCCGGTGCCGCCCCCTGGGCCGTTGTCGATCCGCGCGCGGTGCGACGAACTCGGTATCGAGCAGACAGCCGTGACACTCGACGCCACGCCCATGGTCCAGGCGCTGCCGCGAGTGGTCGAGCTGTGGCCTTGGGAGCCGGAGTCACCGCCGGAGCCACGCCGGCCTTCGCTACCGCCGGGTGCCCGGTTCGCCGCGTCCCCCGACTGAGCCCAACTTGCGCTCCACTCGAAACGTCCGGATTTGGCTCCCCTCTGTGTCAATGGTCCGGTGCCGGGGTCCTTTGAGTCGCGGTCTTTCGGCTTGGTCTGGTCGCGGGTAGCGTCGCTTGTGCGGGTCCGGGAAGTGGCTGATCCGAAGTGTCGACGTGCGGGTGTGAGTCGGCCGCGCTGGATTGAAGTGTCGCCCCGAAGTGCCCTCCCGGGCTCGCCTTCAGGACCGGTTCTGTGGTGCCGGCTGTGGTTGTGGCGTCCGCGACGAGGTGTCGATACACGACGTCGGACAGCCGGCGTTTGAGGCAGCGAAGGGCTTCCATGCGGGTCTTGCCGGCGGCGATCTTGCGCAGGAAGTAGGCCCTGCCCGGGGTGTCGTGGCGGAGCTGGACGATGGCCGCGATGTGCAGGACGTGGTTCATCCTGCGGTTCCCGGCCCGGGAGAGCCGGTGGCGGATCTGTTCACCGGAGGAGGCATCGATCGGGGCGGTGCCGGTCCAGGACGCGAACCGGTTCCGGTCAGCGAACCGGGTGATGTCTCCGACGTCGGCCAGGATCCTGGCCGCTCCGGCGGGGCCGATGCCGGTGATCTCCATCAGCGTGGAGCCGTGGGCGAGGACGTCGGCCTTCAGTTCGGCTTTGATCTTCTTCAGCTTCTTGTCGACCACGACCAGGTCGGCCAGCTGTTCGACAGCCATTCGGCGACGGGTCTTTCCGGCGATGTCGCGGGGTCGGACGGTGGCCAGGATTGCCTTGGCTTGGAACGACGACAGGTCGCGCTTGACCTTGCCAGGGACCAGTTCGGCCAGCAGCCGCTGGAGCCGGTTGACTGTTTGCACCCGGCGGTGGGCGAGTTCGTCGCGTCGGTCGGCGAGCATCCGTAGCGCCTCCAGGCTTGGATCACACGTCAGCTGTCACAGGTGCGGGGTGCGTACCGCGACCATCGCGATCGAGTGGGCATCGAGGGCGTCGGTCTTGCGGTTGTGTCCGGTGTCGAACAGCCGGGCCCGGGCGGCGAGCTTCGCCGGCACATCCACCACCGACTCCCCGGCCTCGAGCAGCCGCTGCGCCAGCGGCCGGCCCCCACCACCGGAGCCTTCAACCGCCCACAGCCGCTTCGGCCACGCCGCGACGTAGTGGCGCATCCCGGCATAGCCGGCCTTGTCGGTGGTGAACCGTCCCGCGCCGACCAACCGGCCGCGGTGGGTCACCACCTCGATCGTCGCGGACAGCTTGTGTGGATCCACTCCGATGATCACATCGTCGATCACAGCCATCACATGTCCTGCCTCTCACCTCGTTGTTGAAGGGGTTGGCGAGGTGGGCAGTGCTACGACGAGCTGGGCAGTCCCCTCTGGAGCCACACCTCCACCGGCAGCGTCCAAGGGATCGCAGTCCAATTGAGAGCCACACCTCAGGGGTGGGCAGCCGCGTGTGAGAGCGACCCATCGGACGCCTGGATCGAGTCTGGCCGGACACCGATCCTGCCGAAAGTCTCTACGTAGGCCGCGAGAGGTGGGTTCATGTGGAGTCGCGAGCTCGATCGGCCCAAGGGGTGGCGTTAGGCGCCGAGTCGTTCCACCAGCGCGGTGAGGGCGGCGTCCACTGCGGGTAGCACATCCGGCAAGACCGTCGGGGTGAAGGTGGCTGCAATGAGTGAACTCTTCGGCGCAACCCAGCCCGGGATCGACTTCACCTGTTCGGCATAGGCGAGAACAGCGGTGGCGACGGACGGGGTCTGGGCCAGCGACACGGGGTCGACACCGAGGGTGACGTAGCGGGCAGCTTGCCAATGGCTGCCCTCGGGGAGCATCCATCCGATGGCGAGCGGCTGCCGTCGATCGGGTGTATCGATGCGCAGCGCCGCCCCTCTCGAACGCCATTTCACCTCGATCCCGAGGGCTTCGCACCTGGCGATGATGCTCCGGACCGCTTCCCGGTAGGCGGGATCCTCGATGCTGGAGAGGTACTCGGCCTCCTCAACCTCTTTCCGCCCACCTTCCGCGGTCGACCGGGCCGCGTTCCCCCGGGCGGGCGCTGCGACAACCTGGGCAGCGTGCGCGATGAGCTCTGCGCCGGTCAGTTGGATTACCTCAACGAGAAAGAAGCGCCCCCTTCGCATGGTGGAGTTGAGATAGTCGAGGCTGTTCTTCATCGAGTCGGTAAACCGCTGGGCGGCGACCACGAAAATGAAGTCACCGGTTTGGAGGACCTCGGTGAGCCGCTCGAACAGTGCCGTTCGATCCTCGCTGCTCAGCTCCCACCCGGTTCGCGCGATCGCTTCGGACAGAGACCCTGCGCCACGGAAGGCCGCGTCGACGCGGCCGCCTGCAAGATACCGCTGGACGACCCCGCGGTCGAAGTCCTCGATGCTAAGGCGCCACAGATCGGAGCCGTAGTCGATCGCCTGCGCGAGCGCATGTCGGAAGTCGGGGTTCTGGGGGCCGGTCTTGAACTCCACAAGCACGAGGTCGCCGGACCGCGCCAGACAGAGCAGATCGATGTAGCCGGAGGCGAGACTGGTCTCCCTGCCCACGACGAGCAGATCCCCGTCAAGCCCGAGATCATCGGACGGAATGAGCTGCGGACTTGCCTTCACAACCTCCTGGAGGTGGTGTTCGCTCGGCGCCGGCGCTTCAATCAAGTCGAACGACTGCTCCGAACGCGTTACCAACACACGACGCGGCATCGGACCTCCCTCAGCACCGACTCTAGCTGCGGACGCTCGCACCGGGGCCACATCCGGTCGCAGTCCCGACCGTCCATCCGAACGGCGCTTCTGTGCATCGATCTGACGCCGCGTGGCCGTGTCCCGCGGCCGGACATCACCTACGATCTGATCCAGGGCCACTTGGAGGAACTTGTGAGCAACCGGGACCGCATTCTGGATGCGTTGGCCTCGTCTCTGGAGCCGCTGGACGATGACGAGCTCGCCCATCGAGCGAGCATCAGCCCCAGGCAGACCGTGAACATGCTGTGCCGCGCGATGGAGACCGAGGGTTTGCTCCGGCGGTTTCGGGGAGTTGACGGCAAGATCGTCAACCAGTTGACCGATGCCCTGCCGGTCGCAGACCGGCGGCCTGCCGAGCCGAAGCGCCCCCCCACACGACCAGACGGCCTGGCCGTGGAGCCTCTGCTGTTCGTCCCTAGCGACTCGGCGCACGGGGACTCCAGTGAGCAGACAATGGCGGAAGGACGCATGTTGGTGGCGCTGGGCAAGCGGCTGGGGCTTGCTCTGTCGCCGCGACGGCTATTCCACCCCTCGGGCGCTCGAGTCGAGATCGACGGTGCGGACAACAACCTCACCGTCCTCGTCGAGTGCTGGGCGCATCAAGGGCCCGCGAAGGTTGCCCAGAAGAACAAGCTCGTGGTCGATGCCACCAAGCTGAACTGGATCGCAAGCGCTCTCGACCCGAAGCCGGCGCGGCTGATCCTCTGTGTCAGCGACCCGGCGGCGGTAGGGCACCTCAGCGGTGTGTCGTGGCAGGCTCAAGCGATTCGAGAGCTGGGGGTCGAGATCGAGATCGTTAGCCTGGAAGCACCCGTCGTGGCCGCATTGATCGCCGCCCAGAAACGGCAGTACCGCTAGACCGACCGGGACCGGGCTGCATCCAGGCGTAAGCAACACCCGTAGGCATCGGCCATGCCGCGCGCTTCCAGCAGCCCGACGGGGCGACCGCAGAGCGCGCCGGGGAAGCTATCAGTGATCGACCTCATCTGCCGCGGCCCGCGCGCCTGCCGCCCAGAGCAGGGACGTGGAGATCTAGCATCGGGGTCGTGGATAAGGAGGTGTGGACAGCTCTGGCTTCGGATCTGTTGGCGGGTCATCGCGGCCTTGACTGGGAGTTCGTCCAGACAGCCGACGCGCTTGCGATCGAGCTTCAACCAATCGCCGATCCGAGCCGCTGCGCGCGGGTGACCGTGTCGGCGTCGACGGAGGTCGTTTCCTACTCGTTCGCGGGACACCAGGTGTCCGAGTTCGCCTACGACCTGCAGGAGAAGCACGAAGTCCTTGCAGACACGATCAGCCGAGCCGTTGCGGCCGTGCGCGGACCGACCCAAGTGCTCCTCGAATGGGCCGGACCACACGTCGTCCGCTCAGCGATCAGCCACCACACCTCAGGTGATCCTCTCGAACGCTTCACCACGTCCTTCCCGATCGCCAGGCTCTGGTCGCGGATCCGAGGCAGGCGCATTCGACGCGAAGTCCTGACGTTCCCCGCCCTGCCCGACATGGACTGAAGGCGTCCGCTTCTGCCGCACCTGGCGTGCGGCTGGCTCGGGATCGAGGGGCAATGGGCGGCTGATCGTTTCGCGTGTTCTTCCAGAACCGTCGCTTACCGGACAACTATGACAATCGGCCCCAACGCGAGGTCGGCGAATAGCAGCACCGGCGCGATCACCAACAGGGCCCCAAGGACGATCAAGACCGGCCGTCGCCAGCCAGCAGACCGGGCACCACTCCAGATAGCAGCACCACCGGCAACGATCGACAAGACCATCAGAGCGAGAGGGCCGAACACGAAGGTGGCGACGATCAGCACGAGTACGAACGAACCCCACCGGTACAGCGTCGTTCGCGAGGAAGGCGCTGGCTGTCGCTCGGCATCCACGCTCAACACACTAGGTCAGGCTGCACTGTGGCGACCGCCTAACACGAATTCCGCCCCGCCCCTGCCGCTAACTGGCGGCGCCGCGCCATCCGGACATGCCGCCGGTCGTCTCAGGGGCCATCCCGGGTGATGAGCTGGACGCCGAGCCCGAGCACCTGGCTCAGGAACTGCTGCACCGTTAGGACGTCGGTCGGTGAGCATTCGACCAGGATCTTGACCTCGGCATCCCTGAGACGCCCGCTCTTTGCCGCCGTTGGAGTGGTGTATGCGGCGATCGTTGGTTCCTAGTCGACGCGTGCCGCGTGTTCGTGCCAGTCGGGCTCGAAGGAACCCTTCGGTTCTGTAACACCGAGCGTCGTCCAACCACCCGCCTGGGGGACGGGGACCCACGCCCGGTTTCGAGCGGCCCTGTTCGGTGCATATCGGACACCGTGGGACAGCAGGCCATGTGCGGCCCAGTACCCCTCGCTCACGGCGTCGCCGACATACCAGTCGTAGGTACCGATCAGGGGTGGGAACTCGACCCGGACGAGGTCACCTTGGGGCGCCTGCCACGTGACCAGGACTTGTTCGCCGTTCAGACGGGGCGAGGTCAACGCGGCACCGTGCGGGAGAGTCGTGTCGTCGCGTTCAGCCGGTGGCCAGTGGTCGGGGTTGGGGACGGTGTCGGTCGCGTCCGGGACGGCCGCTTTCAGGGTGTCGACGAACGCCGTCGCTGCCGCCTGGGCATCCTCAAAGTTGGGATCATCCAAGGGGCTCGGCGGAATGACCGGCCGGAAGTCGCCCCGGACGCGTGCAACCAACTCCCGTGTCCCGAGGATCATCAGCGCGAGCAGCGCAAGCGGAGCTAGGAGGATCGCCAGCACCGCCCAGCCGGCGCCCTTGAGCACCCCAACTGCCCGGTTCCCGTCGCCGCTAGACACACGCAGAGGCTATGGCACCCTGAGCGTGTCCGTCGCATTCCGGCGTGTATTCACTGACGACCGCATCTGCTGCGGTGCGCGAGGGTAGCCTGTCGGCTGCCGGTGGCCCGAGCGCGACCGCCCTCAATTGCCGCGCCGGGCGGATTCAGTCGATGCCGAGCTGCTTTCGAGGTTTCGCGGACTGGGAGTCGTCGAACCACGTGCAGGCATAGGGCTCGCCCCCGAAGAGGAAGATGCCTCGGCTCCAGTTCTCGAGGTCCATGTCGAGTTCGGGCCCGTCCGTCCAGGCATCCGTCTGGCGTCCGTCGATTGTGATCCAAAGCTTGAGGAACTCGCGCTGCGGGGAGAAGGACCGCCACCAAAGGTGACCGGAGGCCTGGGTCGTCAGGTGGTCGGGCTCGGCGCACAGCGTGCCAACCGCAACTCCGTCGCGAGACAGCGCCGCCGCCCGATGGCGGTAAGGGTCCAGCCGAGGATCAGGAGCGAGCTGGCTCCAGTCGGGTTTCCACGGCACCGCCTCATCATCGTGGACGTCAGCTCCGAGACGCACATGTCTGCCGCAGACCCCGCGTTTGGTGACCTTTCGCTCGCGGGTGGCCTGCGCGGTTTTGTCGCGGGAGTAACGATCGGGTCTCAGTTGGATCGTGTGCGCCCGCCGTCGATCCGACAACCGTAGGTTCGCCGCATGGTACGGCAGCGGGCCCGGTGGTTGGGTGCCCCGTGGTTCCTCGCGGCAGTGGTGGTCTTGGCGGTCAATGATCACCTTCTCAAGGCGCTGTGGCCGGGGGTGGTCACGGGAAAGCTGAGCGACTTCGCGGGCGTCGTAGTGGTTGGCACGCTCTTCTCAGTCGGATTCGGTCGCACATTGGGTTGTGTCCTGGCCGGCGCCGGCTTCACTGGCTTGAAGGTGGTCCCGGGCGTGGCGGAGTTGGTCGCCCCGCTGCTCGGGGGAGGGATCACGGTCCGGGACGCGACCGATCTGGTTGCGCTGGTCGTGCTGCCGGTGTTGTGGCTTGGCTTGGGTCGGGGCGAGACGGCCGAACGCGGCTCCGGCGCGCGCGGCTGGCAGCTCGTCGGGCTCATAGCTGCGGTGCTGGCAACGACCGCGACGTCGATGCCGCCGGACAGCGTCGATCACGTTGCCTATGTCGACGGCGCCTTCTTTGCCGAGGTGTATCTCGCCGATGATCAATCCACGCGTTGGATGAGCAGTACCGACGGAGGCGCCACATGGACCTCTGCCGATCCGCCGTCGGCAACGCCCAAGGGCATCGAAGTGGAGGAAGGAAGACGGGGCCCGAGGTTGCCGGGAACGACCGAGGCCTGGATCTCCGGGTGGAAGGCATGCGCCAACGACGGGGTGTGCTACCGCTCGCTGACGATCTCAACTCCGGCACCAGACGAGGTGTCGGAGCTGAACAACGAGATCACCTACCGGATTGATCGCGTGGATCCAGGCGGCGCTCCGGTAGTCGAGGCCGACACTGAGGGGTGGGGCAAGGTCGCGGTGAACCCCACCGACAGCCGCCAGGCCGTGGTCGCTGCCACCTGGACCATCTATTACCGCACTGGCGAGGGGGATTGGCGCGAGGTCGATCTGATCGAACAGGCGAAATAGCCTGATCGAACGGGATCTGGGCTACTGCGCAACTGAGCGTGCCCACATCCGACCGAGGGGGATCCTCGGAAACCGCGCACATCTGCCGCCGGGTTGGTTACGTTCCGTGTCCGCCGAACCGGCCGGAGTGTCGGTGCATGTCCAGCCGTTCGGCCTCGAACTCGCCACGAGCCTTGTGCGCATCCCTGTTGCGGTGGCGGTCGCTCCAGGCGGGTGCGAATAGGAACCGCTTGAGCCCGGCCTCTGCTCGAGCGGCGGCGCTGCGGATGGTCACAGTGACTCCTTCCAGTGCAGAGCACGCTAGAGGATCGCGGCCCTGCGGGTGCCCGAACTTCCGGCCTCCCAAACAGCGCTCATCTGCCGCGACTGCGCGGGTCAATCTTCGGGATGGAAGGTGAGCCGCCCGGGCGGGAGCCTCGGATGATGAGTACTCAACCTGTTCTGTTCCCGGTGTTGTTGGCGGCTGACACCGATCCGCTGGTGCGGGCAGTCGCGGCCTATCTCGCGAGGTTCAAGGACGCCACCCGCGTTCACACCGAGTCCGATCTGCGGGCGTTCCTGGTCTGGTGCACCGAGCGGCAGCTTCCGCCGCTGTCCGCGCAACGAGTCCACATCGAGTTGTACATCAGATGGATGCAGGAGGTCCGCCGGCTCAAGCCCTCGACCGTGTCGCGGCGCATGTCGGTGGTGGCCGGCTTCTATCGGACCTGCGTGATCGACCAGGTGTTGCCGGTCTCGCCCGCTGATTATGTGCGTCGGCCCAACGTGCCGCCCGAATCCCCGACGCTGGGGCTGTCGCATCTGCAGTTCGAGGCGATGCTGGCCGCGGCGAGGGACTCGGCCAACCCCAACGACTTCGCGCTGGTCGCGATGCTTGGCCTGCTCGGGCTGCGGATCTTCGAAGCCTGCGGAGCCGATATCGCCGACCTCGGCGAGGAACACGGCCATCGGGTCCTGAAGGTCCGCGGCAAGGGCGGCAAGGTCGTCCTCACCCCGCTCCCACCGGCGGTCGCCCGCGCCGTGGAACGAGCCGTCGCCAGCCGCGAGGTCGGCCCGATCCTGCTGAACCGGCGCGGCGCCCGGATGGATCGCCACGCAGCCACCCGCCGGCTACGCAGGCTCGCCATCGCCGCGAACGTGCGGCTACCCAGAATGCACCCCCACATGCTTCGACACACCTTCGTCACCACAATGCTCGACGCCGGGGTCGACCTACGCGACGTCCAGATCGCCGCCCGACACGCCGACCCTCGCACCACCATGCGCTACGACCGGGCACGCAAGAACATCGACCGACACCCCAACTACATCCTCGCCGCCTACATGGCCTCTGGAACCTAGAGCATCCGGTGTCGCCGCGAATGGCCGACCCCTTTGCGTCGCGTACGTCATCGCGTACGCTGGTGGTGGAGGTGTTGAGAATGACCGCTGTGAGCGCGACCTCGGCGAGGGCGAATCTGTATCGGCTGATCGACCAGGTGAACGAGGAGTCCGAGCCCCTGACCATCACCGGACAGCGCGGCAACGCGGTCCTGATCGGTGAGGATGACTGGCGCGCCATCCAGGAGAGCCTGTTCCTGGCAGGCGTGCCCGGCTTCACCGAGTCGGTCCGGCAGGCACGCACCGAGGGCATCGAAGCAGGGGCGGAAACCCTCGAATGGTGACCTCTTGGCGGCTGGTGTACTCCAAGGCCGCCCAGAAGGACGCCCAGAAACTGGCGGCCTCGGGGCTGAAGCGCAAGGCCCAGGAGTTGCTGGAGGTCATCGAGGCAGACCCGTTCGCGAACCCGCCCCGCTACGAGAAACTGGTCGGCGACCTCGCAGGCTGCTACTCGCGACGGATCAACATCCAGCACCGCCTGGTCTACGAAGTCCTCGCCGACGAACACGTCGTGCACATCCTGCGCATGTGGACCCATTACGAGTGACCCGAAACGCACTGATTTGCCGCCTCCGTCGCGGCCGACCCGAGCCGCTGAGCGAGAGGGTCGACCTCGGCCCCCGCCATTTCCGCGTCGAAGCCCGATCTGCGCCAGTCCCGGCTAAGCAATCGCTGAACGGCCGGGACCGGCCTGGTGACTCAGCCGTAGTAGATCGGCCAGTACGTGGCCCAGCGCTTGGCGGTCCACGGGTGGGTCGCGTACATCACAACGATCATCGTCCAGGTCGCCAGCACCAGCCCGAGGGTGAACAGCTGCCACCGGCGCCGGAGTCTGCCGGCCAGTCGGGCCGCGTTCGCGCCGATCAGGTGAACACGGCAGCAAGCGAGGCCACCGTCAGCCACCACGCGGTGATGATCGTCACAGCGATTGCGGGCGACTCTCGCTGTCGTGCGTAGATCGGCAGCTCGATCACGGCGCACAGCAACTGGCCGGAGTAGACCGATACGCCCACGACCAGCAGCGCCGGTATCGCGAGGACTGCCCACCGTTCACGTAGCGTGGCTGGCGGCAGATTGTCGGACGAGATTTCGCCCATGCCGGTACCCTACGCGGCAAGCCTTGGTCGCGTCCCCCGGGCGGACGGGCCACCCATCTCCTGAGCGGAGTCACAACGGAGCGGGCGATTCTGTGGCAATGGCTTGCACATCAGATGGTCGCCGCGTGGGCCCCTCTCGGGAGGTCGCCATTGCTCCCATCGCCCGCTGTGCACCGCGATGATGTGGCGCATGAGCGTCGAGATGTTTGCCGATTCCCGCGCGCGGTTGGATTGGGTCGAGCGATTGTGTGCGCAAGCGCTCGGTCTGGCCAACGACTTCATGCTCCGAAGCGGCGCCCGCCCGTTCTTCAGCGTCGACGAGACTGTTGTCGACGGCGTCCGGTTTCTCAGGCTCGGCCTTCCAGACCCGCCAGCCGACCTCGGGTTTCTTGTCGCGGATATCTCCACCGACGGCAAGTCGTGTCTGGACATGGCAATGCAGAACGTAGTTGATTCGCTAGGCCTGGATTGGTGCGATCCGTCCTTTCCGCTTGTCTATGACCCTGACACGCGAAGCAGGAAGCAGTCGCGGGCTTGGCAGGTGGCGAAGGAGAAGCTCCCGGCCGTGATCTGGGAAGCGATTCGTGGCATCCAGCCCCACCAGCCGACGAGCGCTTACGGATTGTGGGATGTACCCGCCCACTACACCGGTTGGGAGTTGCAGGAACTCACTAACGCGAACAAGCATCGCAACCTCACCCCGGTGATCTTCGCAAGCTCGATGCTCACTGTCGACGACGACGACTACCTCGCCAACCCATCAGAGAGCCCCTGGCCAACGGAAGACGCGGTGTTCGTCC
>JAVHXR010000054.1:9010-10704 GCA_031119515.1 Propionicimonas sp. | reverse complement strand
CCTTGGTGTCGCGCGGGAGCTCGATGGCCACGATCTCGGTGTTGGTCGCCTTGACCGCCTCGTCGGCGGCGAAGATGTGCGGGCCGGCACCGGTGCGGGCACCCACGATGCCGATCGACTTGTACTTCGGGTCGATCTTCATCAGGGCGTGGATCTGGGGATCGACGTTGGCGATCACCAGGCCGATGGTGTCGCCGATCGCGCTCGCGCCGACGAACTCCGTGGTCGCCGGACGGGCACCGGCGGGCGCGGCGGCCGGGGCAGCGGCAGCGCCGCCGTCCAGCTTCTTCATCACCGCGGACATGATCTGGTTGACCAGTTCTTCACTTGCCATGGGGTCTCACACCCTCACTTGGTGGCGGACGGGAGGATCTTCTCCACGTCGTTGTGCGGACGCGGAATCACGTGGACCGAGACGAGCTCGCCGACGTTCTGGGCGGCAACGGCGCCGGCGTCGGTGGCCGCCTTGACGGCGCCCACATCGCCGCGGACCAGCACGGTGACCAGGCCGGAGCCCACGCGCTGGCTACCGATCAGGACAACATTCGCCGACTTGACCATTGCGTCAGCGGCTTCCACGGCGGCGACGAAACCCTTCGTCTCCACCATTCCGAGGGCTTCCTGCATTCCAGACTCCTTCGTTGGGTCGGTGTTGCCACCGGACAGGGAGCCCGGTCGGCATTCGTCTTTGACGTTAGGCCCGGACCCACGCACGAAACCGCTCGCCAGCCACCACTTTCTGGCCAATTCGCCGCCCGCCCGACAACCAGAAAGTGCAAGCCCGATCACCAAAAAGTGCAGGTCAGCACAACCGCGTCGGGTTGGTTGACACCCCGCCGTGCCGGTCCGGACGATGGGAGCGACGCTGGGCCCGCACCGTGCCCGTCCAGCACCGGAAGGTCGGGATGTCGGAGAAGCAACGGATCATCCAGGAGTTCGTGCCGGGCAAGCAGGTGACGCTTGCCCATGTGGTCGCGAACCCGGACGAGCGGCTGCTGCCGAAGGTCGGGCTGCCCGCGCAGTCCGGTGCCATCGGGGTGCTGACGATCACGCCGAGCGAGGCCGCGATCATCGCCGCCGACGTCGCCACGAAGGCCGCCGGCGTCGAACTGGGTTTCGTCGACCGGTTCTCCGGGTCGGTGGTGGTGCTCGGCCGGCTCACCGACGTGGAGTCGGCGGTCGAGAACGTGGTCGCCGTGCTCTGCGATCAGCTCGGCTTCGCCCGTCCGCCGCTGACCCGGACGTGAAACGGATCCTGCTGGTCGGCAGCGTCGGCTGCGGGAAGACCACGCTGCTGCAGCGGCTGCACGGCGACGAGCTCAGCTACGCGAAGACCGAGACCATCTACACCGACGGCCAGGTCGTCGACACCCCCGGCGAGTACCTCGAGCTGCCCTGGTTCAAGCACGCGCTTCGGCTGGCGTCCTTCGAGGTGGAACTGGTGGTCCTGCTCGCCTCCGCGACCGTCACCGAGGCGAAGTTCCCACCCGGCTTCACCACCTTCTTCATGCCACCCTCGATCGGGGTGGTCACCAAGACCGACATCGCAGGGCCGTCCCAGATCGGCGCGGCCGGCGACCACCTCCGCCTGGCCGGCGCCACCGAGGTGCTGACCGTCTCCGCGCTCACCGGCGACGGGATCGACGACCTGCGGGCCCGCCTCGCCTGACCACGCCCCGCTGGGGTTCGCGGGG
>JAVHXR010000054.1:0-9000 GCA_031119515.1 Propionicimonas sp. | reverse complement strand
CACCTCGAGGGGGTTGCCGGAGGTGCAGAAGTCGGCCTTCGCGGTCGCAGCGAGGCCGGGGACGGCCGCCAGGAACGCGGCCCTGTCGACACCGGCGGCGGTCACCGTCGCTGGCATCTGCAGGTCGGCGCGCAGCCGCTCGACCCAGGCGATCAGGCCGAGCACGAGGTTGCGGTCGTTGGACGCGGTGATCCCGAGCGCCCGCGCGACCGTGACGTAGCGGCGTGCGACCGGCGAGATGCCGCCGGCGCCGAAGCCGAGTTCGCCGGCGTTGAAGGCGATGACATGCGGCAGCAGGATGCCGTTCAGCCGGCCGTGCGCGACCTGGAAGGACCCGCCGATCGCGTGCGACAACCCGTGGACGATGCCGAGGCCCGCATTCTGGAAGGCGATCCCCGCCATCGTCGCGCCGGTGTGCTGGTGCTCCCTGGCCTTCAGGTCCTCGTTGCTGCGGAAGCTGCGCACGAGGTAGGTGTCGGCGATCCGCAGCGCCTTCTCCGCCAGGCCGTCGGAGAAGTCGTTGTGACCCTTGGCGACGTAGGCCTCGAGGGCGTGGGAGACCGCGTCCATGCCCGAGTCGGCGGTCAGCTTCGGCGGCGCGGTCCGCACCGCCTCGGGGTCGAGGATCGCCATCTCCGGCAGCATGTCGACCGAGGTCAGCGGCAGCTTGGCGTGACTGTGCGGATCGGTGACGACCGCGAAGGACGTCACCTCCGAGCCGGATCCGCTGGTGGTCGGCACCACCACCAGCCCGCCGGACAGGGCATGCCCCTGCTCGAGGGCGAGCTTGCGGACGGTCTTGGCGGTGTCGATCGGCGAGCCCCCGCCGACGGCGACGATGGCGTCAGGAGCGAACGCGAGGAACGCGCGCAGGCCCTCGGTGACGGCGTTGATGTCAGGGTTGGGCTGCACCTGGTCGAACACCTCGACCACGGCGTCGGCCAGTTCGGCGCGCACCCGCGCCAGCAGCGGGGTGGACGCCAGGAAGGCGTCGGTCACCACCAGCACCCGCTTGCCGGCCAGATCGGCCAGCGCCTTCAGCGAATCAGGCCCGTAGCAGAGCGTGGTGGTGAGTTGGAAGCGAAACACCGGCAGGTCTCCCCTCGCGCAAGGCACTCTGACGCCGGAACTCGCTTGGCGACAGCCCGGTGTAGGCCCGGAACACTCGCGAGAAGTAGTTGACCTGGTTGAAATCGAGCTCCGTCGCGATCCGCTGCACCGGCATCTGCGTGGAAGCTAGCATCAGCTGCGCGCGGGAGATCCGCCACAGCGTGACATACGACACGAATGTGTAGCCGGTAACCGATTTGAACACCTTCGACAGGTGCCCCGGCGACCAGTGCGCGGCGGTCGCCGCCTCGGTGAGCGACAGGGCGCGGTTGGGGTGCCGGGCGATGTCGTTGAAGAGGTCGCGCAGGTCCCTGGGACGGTGCGGACGCGAGCGCCGCACCTCGTCCAGCACCATCGCGAGGATCCGCTCGAAGTACAGCTGGGTCTGGTAGCGGCTCGGCGAGGAGGACCGGCGGTCGCGCTGCCGGCGGACCATCTGGGACAGGTGCGGCACCATCCGGGGGGCGAACTCCGCGGTCACCTCGAGGATCCGGTCCTCCAGGCCGGCCAGGCCCTCGCGTGGGTCGCTGTGGGCGTCGAACAGCTCGTCGAGCAGGCGGCTGGTCTCGGCGTAGGCGCCGGCCAGGTCCTCGTCGTCGACGCTCTCACGCAGCACCCCGCCCGGGATGGGCGCGACCGGCTCGGGCTCGCCGACCGGCCGGGGCGGTTCCACCGGCTGCTGCGCCTGCTGCGGGAGCTGGATCAGCGGGAGCTCGCGGTGCGGCTTGCGGTGGCGGACGCCGTCGATGCCGGTGCTCAACCCGAGCAGGGTCTTGGCGGCCGCAGCCACCCGGCGAAGGCTGGAGATCGGTACCTGCTCGTAGAGTTCCTGCAGTTCGAGGTCGCCGCGCCAGTCCGAGCCGGGGGTGAGGTAATCGGGCTCCTCCACCTGCGGCACCCTGACCTGGCCGCAGAGGATCGCGCCGACGTACTTGTCGCCGTCGGTGACCGGCACCGAGAAGTCGACCAGGCCGGTGTGACATCGGTAGACGTGCGGCGCTCCCTCGATCAGCGACTGCAGCCCGCCGTGGGCATCGCAGCCGTGGCACAGCTTGTTGCGGATCGGGTCGGACCGTACGGTGCGGCAGAAGTCGGTGAAGGCACACGTCTGGGTGACGGGGACGCCGCGGGTGTCCACGGCCACCGTCGCGAGCCCGGTGGCCTCGGAGAAGTCCTGCAGTACGAGCTGGAGCTGGTCCATGTCCAGCACCGCCCCAATCCCAAGCTCAGCCATGATGCCTCCATTGGATCGATGACGAGACGAGTCGGTGTACGAAGGTCAGCCTAACCACCGCCGGCACCAGGGATCGGGGGCAACCCCCAAGTCGTCCACTCATTGGTACCAGTTTCCCCTAGTGCCCAACAGGAGAACTCCCGAATTGGCTGTGCGGGAGCCGTTGATCGCGGCCCGCGTCCGTCCCGACCGCCTCCACCAGGTAGAGCACGGCATGGTCGGGGTGGACCGGGGCATGGGACAGTCCTACCTCCACGAGCGAGCTGCCGGGAAGCTCCACCCCGCTCCAGCCAACCCCGCCTGCGGCCTGCTCCCCCCACCACGGCGGCGGCTGCAGGCCGGCCGGAGGGCGGCCGGCGGGGAGCGGGGTCACCCGGTATCGCAGGTCGGCAGCCAGGCCGGGGAACCGCACCCGCCCGAGCGCGACCAGCCGGGAACGTTCGGTGGTGGCGTGGGAGAAGAGCGCCCGGCGCCGGTCGGCAGCGACGATCCCCGTGATCATCACCGACGGGTCCGGGTGGTCGGCGCGCTGGAGGTCGCCGGTGGCCAGCAGGTCCCGCTGCCGGCGGTAGAACGCTGTCCACTCGGCCAGCTCGGCGAGCTCGGACGGCGTCGCGGCACGCAGGTCCCACTCGATCCCGAGGTGGCCGAACAGCGCTGTCGCCGCCCGGAAGTCGAGGTCGTGGACGCGTCCGGTGGTGTGCGACCGGCCCGAGGCGATGTGCGAGCCGAGCAGTTCCGGCGGCAGCAGCTGGCCGGTCCAGCGGTTCATCAGCTGGCGCTCGTGCGGGTCGATGCAGTCCGATACCCACACCCGGCTGGCGCGCTCGAGGATCGCCAGGTCGACCCGGGCGCCGCCGGAGGAGCAGGACTCGATCTCGAGGCCGGGGTGCGCGGCGAGCAGTTCGTCCAGCAGCCGGTAGACCGCCGCTGTCTGGGCGTGGACGCCGGGGACGCCGGAGGGCCAGCTCCCGGCATCGACCAGGTCGCGGTTGTGGTCCCACTTCAGGTAGCCGATGTCGTACTCGGCCAGGATCGCAAGGATGGCGTCGCGGATGTGGGCGTAGCACTCGGGGACAGCGAGGTTCACCACCTGCTGGTGGCGGGACGGGACGGGTTGCCGGCCGCCGGTGGCGAGCAGCCACTCGGGGTGGGCGCGGGCCAGGTCGGAATCCGGGTTGGCCATCTCGGGCTCGACCCACAGCCCGAACTGCATGCCGAGCCCCCTGACCCGGTCGATCAGCGGGTGCAGGCCGTCCGGCCAGACCTGCCGCGAGACCGTCCAGTCGCCCAGGCCGCTGGTGTCGTCGCGCCGGGAGCCGAACCAGCCGTCGTCGAGGACGAAGCGCTCGACGCCGACGGCGGCGGCCCGCTCGGCCAGCTCGAGCAGCGGTTCCAGCCGGTGGTCGAAGTAGACCGCCTCCCAGACGTTCAGGGTGACCGGACGCTCGACGGAGGGGTGTCGCGGCCGGGCCCGCAGGTGCCGGTGGAACCGGCGCGCGAGTTCGTCCAGGCCGTTCCCGTACGAGCCGTACAGCCACGGCGAGGTGTAGCTCTCGTCCCGGCCCAGCCGGATCTCGCCGGGCAGCAGCAGTTCGCCGCCCCCCACCACCTGCTCCCCGCTCGCCAGCAGCTCGGCGTAGTGGGTGTGGTTGCCGCTCCAGGCGGTGTGCACCCCCCAGACCTCGCCGCCGGCGAAGCCGAAGCCGGGGGTTCCCAGGTGGAGGACCGTCGCCGCGTCCGCCCCGGTGCGGCCGCGCCGTCCCTCGCGGAGGTGGACGCCGACGGTCAGGGCGCGGCGCTGCGGTGCCCGCTCGCGCCCCCACCGGCCGGCCAAGTCGAGGAGTTCGCGGGCGACCGGCGGGACGGGATAGGCCAGGACGAGGTCGTCGAGGGTGTACGGCTGCTCGGCCCGGTTGGTGAGGGTCGCCCGGCAGCGCAGCACGCCGCCGTGGGTGAGCTCGATCCGCAGGACGAGGTCGAGCCCGGCCTCCGGGTCGCTGGCCTCGACCTCCAGCCGGCCGCGTCCGGTGCTGGCGAAGGCGGGTCCCGGCCCGACGGGCAGCGGGCTGCCGTCCAGCCGGGCGGCTGTGGTGGTGAACCGGGGCGACCAGGAGCTCCCCGCCCGGCTCCCGGAGATTCCGGGGCGGCCGGCCCACCCGGTCCAGTGCTCGGGCAGGAGGGAGAGCCTGACCGGCTCGTCCATCGCGTTGGCGGCGACCGGCTGCACCCCTGCGCCGATCAGCGTGACGGCGTCCGCCAGGTCCAGCTCACCGGGGTCGGCCCCCCAGTGCGCGAGCGCAGGGAGCCGGCCGTCGAGCAGGTCGACGACGACCGCGACCCCCTCGGACCGGAGCACAACGACGGCGTCGACTGCCATGGGACTCCTTCCGGGTCGGTAGGCATCGTAGGCCGTCCGTCGGGCCGGCGCCGGTCAGGAGGTCGCCTGGCCGGTTCGGCCCGCCGAGCCCACCCGGCGGGGGCCAGCGGCAGCCTCCGGCGCCCTGCGGCCCCGCGCCGACCGCCCGAGGCGGGGTTTCCGGGGGCGCCGGGACGGGTAACCACCCTGCCGGAGAGAGGAGAAACCCATGACGATCGGACTCGGCATCGGCCTGCTGGTGATCGGCGCCATCCTGAGTTTCGCCGTGCGTGACTCGATTTCGGGCGTCGACCTGAGCATGGTCGGCTACATCCTGATGGGCGGCGGCGCGCTCGCGCTGGTCTTCGGGCTGGTCAGCAATGCCCAGGCGACCACCACCCGCCACGAGGAGGTCGTGGAGCACCGCGACGACACCGCCTGACCTGCGGCCCCCAGCCGCCCTGCACCTGGCCACCAGGTCGGGCCGTCGGACCGTTGTACGCCGGAACCCGGGCCGTTAGGCTCGTCTCGCGCTGCGCGTTCGACCCACCCGATCCTGACTCACCCAGTTGCAGGAGGATTCGTGACCGCATTCACAGTGTGGAAGTTCGACGACCCGGACGGTGCCGCCCAGGCCGCGAAGAACCTCGAGATCGCCGCGAGGGACGGCCTGGTGACCCTGGTGGACCACGCCGTCGTCAGCTGGCCGGAGGGGGCGGATCAGCCCGACACCCGCCAGGTGCGCGACGACCGGCGCAAGGGTGCCGGCTGGGGAACCCTCTGGGGCCTGCTCGGCGGTGCGCTGTTCACCATCCCGGTGATCGGCGCCGTGGTCGGCGCGGGCATCGGAGCGCTGGTGAAGGCCACCGAGGGCACCGGCATCACCAAGGACGACCTGGAGCGCATCCGGCTGGAGATCGTCCCGGGTACGTCGGCACTGTTCCTGGTGACGGAGGACGCCGACTTCGACCGGCTCGGTGAGCGGATCAGGATGCGCAACAGCCCCCTCATCAGCACCAACCTGACCGACGAGGAGAAGAAGATCCTGCTGGAGAACTTCGGCGGCGCCTGAGCCGTCGCTACCGCTGGTGCCGTCGCTACCGCTGGTGCGGCTGCCCGGGCAACCGCACCAGGTGGGCTTCGGCGAGCGCGCACCACAGGTCGTCCGGCGGTTCCGCGCGGTAGGAGTCGAGGCCCTGCCCGACCTGGACGCCGGAGCGGCTGCCCAGCACGACGCTGACCACGCCCGGGTGCTGCAGCGGGAAGTTCACCGCCGCCTGCGGCAGCGTGACGCCGAACGCCTGGCAGACGTCGGCGATCGCATTCGCCCGCGCGATCACCGGCTCCGGAGCGGCTCCGTAGTCGAACCTCGCCCCGGCGGCCGGCCGCTCCCGCGCCAGCACGCCGGAGTTGTAGACGGCGGCCGCGACCACGCCGACGCCGCGTTCCAGCGCCGCCGGCAGCAGGTCGTCCAGCGCCGACTGGTCGAGCAGCGTGTAGCGGTTCGCGCACATCACGACGTCCACGTCGCAGCGGCGGACGAACTCCGCCAGCATCGCCGACTGGTTCATCCCGACCCCGACCGCTCCGATCACCCCCTGCTCGCGCAGCGCGACCAGGGCGGGGATCGCCTCGATCGACGCCTGCTCCCAGTGGTCGTCGGGGTCGTGCAGGTAGACGATGTCGACCCGGTCCTGCCCGAGACGCCGCAGGCTCTGCTCCAGCGAACGCCGGACGCCGTCGGCGCTGAAGTCCCAGACCCGGCGCAGCGTCGCGGGGACGGCGAAGCCCTCGTCGTCGAGCCGGCCCGCACCGTCCGGGTCGTCCACCAACAGCCTGCCCACCTTGGTGGACAGCACGAACCCATCCCTCGGCCAGCCCGCGACCAGTGCCCCGAGGCGGCGCTCGGACAGGCCGAGCCCGTAGTGCGGCGCGGTGTCGACGTAGCGGATGCCACCGGCCCAGGCTGCCGCGACAGCGCTCGCCGCCTCGTCGTCGGTGGTCTCGCGGTAGAGGTTGCCGAACTGGGACACCCCCATCCCGAGTTCGGTGAGGTCGAGCCCGGTTCGCAGCCGACGGGTCCTCAGGCGTGGCAGGCTCACCCGGTCATCCTTCCACGGGGCTCGTCCGGATCGCCCCGTCCCCGTCGGCTTCCGTGCGAGAATCCGAACCGGGCGCGCTCGCGCCCGTCCCCCGGCACCGCGGAGTCCCCATGAAGCAGGTCGCGATCACCGAACCCGGACGCGTGGAGGTTCGCGAGGTCGAGGTGCCGCGTCCCGGCCCCGGCGAGGTGCTGCTGCGGGTGCTGTGGGGCGGGATCTGCGGCTCCGACCTGGGCACCTACCGCGGCACCTTCCTCTACGCCAGCTACCCGCGGGTGCCCGGCCACGAGTTCTCCGCCGAAGTGGTCGAGGCCGGCGCGGGGGTTGACGGCCTGGAGCCGGGGACCGTGGTGACGGCGAACCCGTACTTCAACTGCGGTCACTGCTACGCCTGCCGGCGCGGCTTCGTGAACTGTTGCCAGCAGAACCAGACGATGGGGGCCCAGCGCGACGGTGCGTTCTCCCGGTACCTGACGATGCCGGCCGACCGGGTGTACCGCGGTGGCGGGGTGGATGCGCGCACGCTCGCCCTCGTCGAGCCGTTCGCGATCAGCCACCACGCCGTCAAGCGCGCGGCCGTGCACGACGGCGACCGGGTGCTGGTGATCGGCGCGGGGGCGATCGGGAGCTTCGCGGCGATCGCCGCAAGCCTGGCCGGCGCCAGCGTCTGGGTCGCCGACATCGACCCGGCCAAGCTCGAAGGGCTGGACTCCTTCGGCGTGGCCGGCGTGATCGCCGGTGGCGACGGCTTCGCGGCCGGGGTCGCCGCGGTGGCGCCGGACGGGTTCGACGTCTGCGTCGAGGCGGTCGGCGCGCCGGCGACCTTCGGCAATGCGATCGCCGCTGCCGCGCACCGGGGCCGGGTGGTCCAGGTCGGGGTGGGCAAGCAGAGCCTCGACTTCTTCTACACCGTGCTCCAGACCAAGGAGCTCGACGTGTTCGGCAGCCGGAACGCCCTGCGCGAGGACTTCGTCGAGGTGATCGACCTGATCGGCAGCGGCCGGGTGGACCTCGCCCCGATCGTCTCGGCCACCTATCCGGTCGCGGACGCGCCGGCCGCCTTCGCGAGCGCCGGTTCCGGCCGCAAGACCCTGCTCGACTTCGCCGACTGA
Source organism: Propionicimonas sp. (assembly GCA_031119515.1). Taxonomy (GTDB): domain Bacteria; phylum Actinomycetota; class Actinomycetes; order Propionibacteriales; family Propionibacteriaceae; genus Propionicimonas. Next base: position 1,083 of record JAVHXR010000054.1, on the reverse strand, counting down.
GAGGGAGCGCGATGCCTGGACTCCACCGGCCCGGCTGGGAGCTGCTGGACGTCCCGGGACGGGACCGCCTCGGCGAGGGGCCGTGGTGGGATCCGGCCGCCGCGCGGCTGTGGTGGATCGACATCCTGGGCCGGCGGATCCGGTCGGCCGGGCTGGCCGGCGGCGACCCCGCCGCCATCGACACCGGCAGCGACATCGGCTTCGCGGTGCCGGACGACGAGGGTGGCATCATCGCGGGCCTGCGCGAGGGGCTGTTCCGCCGGCGCCACGGCGGGGACTGGACGCCGCTGTGGCCGGCCGACTACGACTCGTCCGGACACCGCATCAACGACGGGAAGACCGACCGGCGAGGCCGGATCTGGTTCGGCACGATGCACGACGGGGAGACCAGCCCGAGCGCGCACCTGTACCGCGTCGACGCCGACGGTTGCCGGCCGGTGCTGGACGGGGTGAGCACCTCCAACGGCCTCGGCTGGTCGCCCGACGACCGCACGTTCTACTACACCGACAGCCCCACGCACCGGATCTGGGCCTTCGACTACGACCTCGACGACGGCACGCTCGCGAACCGCAGGCTGTTCGCGCAGGACCCGGCGGGCTGTTTCCCCGACGGTCTCACGGTCGACGCCGAGGGGTGCGTGTGGGGGGCGAAGTGGGACGGCTCGCGGGTGGTGAGGTACCGTCCCGACGGCCGGGTCGACGCCACCGTGGAACTACCGGTCCGCAAGCCCACCAGCGTCGCGTTCTGTGGCCCCGACCTGTCCGTCCTCGCCGTCACCTCGGCCGCCATGGCTCCCGGCGACGGCGACCTGGCCGGGTCGGTGTTCCTGCTCCAGACCTCGACCCACGGGGTGCCGCAGCAGCCCGCGCGGGTGCCGGGCGCGCGCCACTGACCGGTCCGGCCGGACGCCAACGGTCCCGCGTCGATCTGTGGGGGCGGGGGGGGGGATCGTGGGCGGGGCGCGGGCGGGGTGCGGGCGGGCGGGTGGGGCGTGGGGGCCGACCACGACCTCGGACCCGTGCGGGTCGGCACCGGCCAGCAGGGAGGCGCGGATCCGGAACACCCTCCCGGGAGCGGCGGGC
>JAVHXR010000502.1:1200-2522 GCA_031119515.1 Propionicimonas sp. | reverse complement strand
GGGTCGTAGCTGAACAGCCAGTGCTGGCGGAGCGCGGAGAGCTCCCAGAGCAGTTCGGGGTGGCGGTGCCACATCGGCGGGATGATCTGGGCGGGCAGTCCGTACTCGTGGCGGAGCCAGTCCACCCAGGCGTTGAGCTCGAGCAGTTCATGCTCGAGATCGTCGGGCGGCAGGGTGCGCCAGTTGATCGGTCGGGGCACCTCACCGAGGACGTCGTTGATGTGCTGGGCGGACTGCTGCTCGACGATCCGGCGCACCTGGTCGCCGGGGTCGTCCGCAAGCGGCATCTCGGGGTCATTCTCGTCAGGCATGTCGATCCTTCACGTCGAGAGGTAAGCGGGAAGAGTGCCGCCGGCAGGTGGCTGCGGGGCCGCCGGCGGCACCCGGCTCATCGGGCGACCGCTGCGCGATCGGCCTGGGCGGTACCACCGTTTCCTGTGGCGGCCTCGGGCTGGAGGGCCTGCTCGCGCTGTGCGAGCGCGACAGCAGCCGGGTCCCGTTCCCCGGCCGTCCGCTCCGGCGCCTCACGGTCCGCGTCGGTGCGCTCCTGGCGGGACCGGTCGACGGTGTAGGTGGTGCGGTTGTTGTCGTGGCCGATGCGGGAGGCGATGAACTGTTCGCGCTGCTCGCCCTGGTACTCGTGGGTGTTGCTGCGGCCCTCGGCGATGAAGTTGTCGCCCTTCTGGAACTTCTCCGCCGCACGTTGGGCGGCCTTGTCGAACATCACGAGGTCGGTGAACTGCGAGTCGAGCTGCGTGAACGAGCCGTCCTCGTTGCGCTGGAACTGCTCGATGCCGACGCGGGCGTAGAAGCGGTGCCCGCCGTTGCTGGTCTCGGTCAGCTGCGGATCGGTGGCGATGAACCCCGACAGGGCCTCGCGAGTGGGAATGGCCATGAACCCTCCTTCAGGGTCTTGATCGGTCGCCCGCTGAATGCGGGGTCATGAGTCAGGTACGCCTCGCGACCGGCAGGTCACGTCCCTGTCCGGAGGAGCCGTTCCACCTCCGTGCGGTCCTCGTTCAGCTGCGCGGCGTCGGGTCGCCGCGGCCAGGGACGCAGGGTGGTGATGATCGGGCGGGCGGTGCGCAGCATGACCACGCCGGTACCGAACGGCAAGGTGCGCAACACGTCGGGCGGGAGGATCGGCACACGTCGCACCGACCGCTGCGTGGAGTGCGCCCCGTACGCGTCGGTGGTCACGCTGTCGGTGGTCTCGTCCCGATCCCCGATGAGGGTGGCCAGGTCCTGCAGATCGCGGGAGTTGGACGCGCCGCCGAGGATGACTTTGACGATGGACGCGTCCCAGATCGCGTTGGCGGCGT
>JAVHXR010000502.1:0-1190 GCA_031119515.1 Propionicimonas sp. | reverse complement strand
TCGTCCAGGGCGAGCAGCAGCGGCGGGTCCATCCGGGCGCCAGGTGACCGTGCGGCGATCTTGCGGGCCGCCTCGACGAGGTCCTCGATGAACGCGGCCACCAGCGCCGCCGATGCTCCCGCGCCGGCGCCGATGGCCAGCAGGTAGAGGGTGCCGCCGGCGCACAGGAACGATTCCGGGTCGAACTCCTCGCCCACATCTGGGGACACGGCGTCCAACACGCGAGGGTCGGCCAGGGCGGCGAGGGCAAGAGAGACGCCTTGCCAGATCGAGTCCCGGGTGCGGGGATCGGCTTGCACCATCGCGTCGAGGGAGTCCGCCCACCCGTCGGCGGCACCGGGATGCGTGGACAGAATGCGGACGGCATCCCCCGCCAACGTGGGGTTCAACGCCCACTGGTAGAGCGTGCGCGCGTCGCGGCCATCGAGCGCGGCGGCGTGGAGCAGCGCCTGGATGGCGGAGGTGGTCTTGCCTTCCCAGAAGCCGGCGTCCTGGACACCGGCGAACCCGGTCGAGGTCGCCTGTCCCTTGGCGCGGATCATCGCGGTGAGCGGGTCCTGGCAGCCGCGCACCGGCGACCATCGCATCCCCGCCGACAGGCCTGGCGCCAGCTGCTGCGGGTCGAACACCGCGATCGGACCGGTGCGCTCTCGTGCGCGCAGGGTCGCGGTGAGGTTGTCGGGGCGCGTGGAGGTTGTGATCACCGCGCCGGGCGCATCGAGCACGCTGTTGATGACCACATGCAGGCCCTTCCCGGATCGGGGTGGACCGATGAGAAGGATGCTGTCTTCCACAGTCGCCCACACCTGCCCGCCCTTGCTCGTCCCGAGCAGGTAGCCGACATCGCCCGGCACCGGCTTGCCGGTCAGTGACGGGCGGAGCGTGTTGGCGCGCTTGACGAGCGCTCCCCCGGAGGCGACGCGGGCAACCTCGGCGCCGGTGGCGGTGCCGGAGAGGTGGTGCGAGTCGGTCGCGGCGCGGGCGCGGCTGATCGCGCGCCACGCGAACACTCCTGCAGCCGTCAGGATGCCCAGCAGCAGGAGTACGACGGCCCAGTACGCAAACGGGTTCAGGCCCGGCGTCCCGAGTGCTGTGCCGGGGTCGGCGGGCGTCGCGAGAACGCCGAGCCCGTCGGTGATCCCCGCGGTGGGCTGTGGCTGCCCGGTGAGGAATGCGGCGATGCTGCCCGA
>JAVHXR010000053.1:5469-10758 GCA_031119515.1 Propionicimonas sp. | reverse complement strand
TGCTCGCGCTTCCCGACGGCCGGTTCGAGGCGTCGACGCTGCTCGACCTGTGCGCGCAGCCCGCCATCGCCGCCCGCTTCGGGTTCACAGCCGAGCGCCACGATCGCCTGGTCGAACTCGTCGAGCGATCCGGCATCCGCTGGGGGCTGTCGGCCGCCCAGCGCCGCAGCTTCGGGCTCGGCGGCTTCCCGCAGAACACCTGGCAGGCCGGGGTGCAGCGGATGCTGCTCGGCGTGGCGCTGTCGGAGACCGATCTCGTGGCCGCGCGAACCGTCCTTCCGCTGGACGACGTCGACTCCTCCGACGTCGAACTCGCCGGCGGCCTGGCGGAACTCGTGGGTCGTCTGTCACGGCTGCTCACGGCCTTCGACTCGCCCGCCCCGATCGCGGAATGGGCGCTGCGGTGCCGGGCCGCGCTCGAAGCCCTGGTCACCCTCCCGCCCGACCAGGAGTGGCAGCTCGGTGACGTCTGGGCCGGCCTGGCGAGGGTGGCCGAACGCGGCGACGACGGGCCGCTGGGACGGCACGGCGCGCTCCGGGTGCTGGGCGCGGAGTTCCGCAGCCGCCCTGCCCGCGGCGCCTTCGGCAACGGTTCACTGGTGGTGTGCGGGCCGACCTCGCTGCGGCAGGTCCCCCACCGGGTGGTCATCCTGCTGGGCTGGGACGCCGACCGCTACCCCCGGGCGTCCGACCGCCACGGCGACGACCTGCTCGGGCGGGAGCCGCGCACCGGCGACCCGTCGGCCACGCTCACCGACCGCCAGCTGCTGCTGGATGCGGTCCACGCCGCCCGGGACCGCCTGGTGATCGTGGCCCGCGGACGCAGCGAGGCCACCAACGAGGAGGTCCCGCTCGCCGCGCCGCTGGAGGAGCTCCGCGACGCCATCGACACCCTCTCGGGTACGGCTGCCGCCGAGCGGGTGACGCGGCACCACCCGCTCCAGCCGTTCCACCCGGCGTACTTCGATCCCGCCGCGGCCGGCCCGCGCAGCGTCGACCCGTTGGCGTTCCGCGGCGCACGCGCCTCCCTCGGGCCGTTCTCGCTCACCGAGCGCGACCGCTACCACCTCGAACCGCTCGCCCCCCCAGACCTCTCCACCGGGGTCGGCCTCGACGACCTCACCGCGTTCTTCGGCCACCCGGCCCGCCAGCTGCTGCGACAGCGGGCGGGCCTGACCCTGGCGGAGCCGCGCGAACTCTCCGACACGATGCCGCTCGAGCTCGGCCCGCTGGCCCGCTGGCAGCTCGGCGATCGAATCCTGCGGCGGCTGCGCGAGGGCGCCGATCCCGCCCGGGTCGGCCAGGCCGAGTGGCTGCGGGGCGAGGTGCCGCCGGCGGGCCTCGGCACCCGCGCGCTGGAGGGCGTCTTCGACGACGTCGCCGCGACGCTGCGACGCGTCCCCGCGGCCACGGCCGAGCCGGTGGGGCATGACCTCGCTGTCACCGTCCCGGTGCCCGGCCACGGCCCGGTCACCGTGTCGGGCCGGGTGACCACCGTCGGCGGCGACCTCCTGCAGGTCGGGTTCTCCAGCCTCGCGCCCCGCCACCGCCTCGAGGGCTGGCTGCGGCTCCTGCTGCTGGCCGCCGCCGAGGCCGACCGGCCCCGGGCGCTCGTCATCGGCAAGTCCCGCGCGGTCGCGCTGACGGCACCCGAGCCCGCCGAGGCGGTCGAACTGCTCGGCCGGTACCTCGGCCTGTACGCGCTCGGCCTCTCCCGTCCGCTGCCAGCCCTCCCGCGGGTCGGCGACCGGCTCGCCCGCGCCCGGCGACGCAGCGAGGAGGCCCGCCATCCCGACCAGATCGCCCGCTTCCTGGAGAAGGACTGGGAATGGGACGCGGACGCGAACTGGCGGGCGTTCTTCAGTTTCCCCGGGCTGCTCGGCCTGCCGGCCGAGGCCGTCGACCTGCCCGGGCCCGACACCGGCGAGCCGAGCCTCGTCGGCGCCCTCGCCCAGCTGGTGTGGTCCCCGCTGCTCGACCACGAGGAGGGCAAGTGAAGGGCTACGACCCGATCGGACCGCTGCCCGCCGGAACCACCCTGCTCGAGGCCAGCGCGGGGACGGGCAAGACCCACGCCATCGCGGCTCTCGCCACCCGCTACCTGGCCGAGGGCGTGGTGGCTGCCGACCGGCTGGCGGTGATCAGCTTCAGCCGGATCGCGTCTGCCGAGTTGCGCGGGCGGGTCCGCGGCCGGCTGCTCCGCAGCCGTGACCTGCTGGGCGGGGTGCTGGCGGGCGCGCCGCTGCCCGACGCCGCCGACGAGACCGACCGTCTGCTGGCCGGCGCGCCCCGCACCGAACTCGAGGACCGGTACGCCCGGCTGCACCGTGCCCTGGGCGGGCTGGACCGCGCCAGCATCATGACCATCCACGAGTTCTGCCAGGCGATGCTCGCCGAGCTCGGCGTGCTGGCCGACCAGGATCCGCGGGCCAGCCTCGTCGAGGACTTCGGCCTGCTGCTCGACCAGATCGTCGAGGACCTCTACCTGGCCAGGTATGCGGGCGCCGCGGCCGCCCCGCCGTTCGACCTGGCGACAGCGCGCGAACTCGGCCGCGAGGCGGTGGAGCTCGGCGAGGCCCCGCTGGTGCCGGCCGCAGCTGCCGGGCTGCCGGCCGAGCGGCTCGGCTTCGCCGCCGCCGTCCGCGAGGAGTTCGCCGCCCGGAAGCGGCGGCTCGGGGTGTTCTCCTTCGACGACCAGCTGCTGCGGCTGCGGGACTCGCTGCGCCACGCCTCGAGCCCTGCCGCCGTCGAGCGGCTCCGCCGCCGGTGCGAAGTGGTCCTCGTCGACGAGTTCCAGGACACCGACCCGGTGCAGTGGGCGATCCTGCAGGAGGCGTTCGACGGCCACCGCCCGCTGGTGCTGATCGGCGACCCCAAGCAGGCGATCTACGGCTTCAGGGGCGCCGACGTCGCCGCCTACCGGGCAGCGGTGGCCGCTGCGGGCGAAGCCTTCTCCCTCGACGTCAACCACCGCGCCGACCAGGCCGTCGTCGACGGCGTGAACGCGCTGTTCCGCAACGTCCTGCTGGGCGACGGCATCGAGGTCCCCGCGGTCAGCGCGAGCCACCCCGGTTCCCGGCTGCGGGGCAACGCCCCGGACGCCGTCCGGATCAGGTGCCTGGCCCCCGGCGACCCGCTGGACGCTGCGACCGCCCGGCGGCGGATCACCGCCGACCTGGTGGCGGAGGTCGTCGGCCTGCTGTCGGGCGGCACCCGGCTCGCCGACGGCTCCGACGAGCGAGACCTCCGCCCGAGCGACATCGCCGTCCTGGTCGGCACCAACCGGCGGGGCCGGGAACTCGCCGAGGCCCTCACGTCCGCCGGCGTCGACGTTGCCTTCTCCGGTTCCGACTCGGTGTTCCGCTCGCCGGCCGCCGCCGACTGGCTCACCCTGCTGCGCGCCCTCGAGGAACCCCGGCGCCAGACCCCGAGGGCCGCGGTCCTGACCGACTTCGTCGGCGGCGACCTCGCCGAGCTGGCCGCCGCCGACGACGACCGGCTCGCCGCCTGGGGGGCGATGCTGCAGAACTGGTCGCGGCTGCTGGCCCGCTCAGGCGTGGCGGCGCTCTTCGCGGCTGTCCAGCAGGAGGAGGGGCTGCACGGAGGCAGCTTCGCCGAGCGGGTGCTCGGTCGCAGCTTCGGCGAGCGGAACCTGACCGACTACCGGCACCTGGCCGAACTGCTCCACGAGCGCTACACCTCGGGGATCCGCGGCCAGGCCCTGATCGCGTGGCTGGCCGAGGCGATCGACGCCGGCAACCTGTCGTCGGACCGGACCCGTCGGCTCGAGACCGATCGCACGGCAGTCCAGATCATGACCGTCCACAAGGCGAAGGGGCTGCAGTTCCCGGTCGTCCTCGTTCCCCAGGCCGCCGACCTGAACCTGCGCGACGACGAGGGTGTCCGGCTGGTCTTCCACGAGGCCGGGCAGAGGGTGCTCGATCTGGGCGGCCTGGCGGCCCCCGGGCGCGGCGACCGGCTCCGCCGCCATGACCAGGAGGCCGCCGAGGACCGGCTGCGCGCGCTCTACGTCTCGGTCACCAGGGCGCAGTCGCACCTCACCTTGTGGTGGGCACGCACCAAGCGCAACACCGACGCCTCGCCGCTGCACCGGATGCTGTTCCGCGACCGGACCGTGCCGGCCGCCCCGGCGCCGGCCTACCGGGTCGACACCCCACCGGGGGACGGCCACCCGCGCGACCTGCCGTGGCTGGCGGAAGCGGGGATCGCGGTCGAGGACTGCCCGCCGGCCGCCACGGTCCGGCTGCCCGCGGCCACCGCGCGTCCGGCCAGGCTCGCGCAGCCGTCCTGGGACCGCGGCATCGACCGGCAGTGGCGCCGGACGTCCTACTCGGGGCTCACCGAGGCGGTCCACGCCCGGCCGCCGCTCGGCCTGGCCGGGGAGCCGATCGTGGACGACGAGCCACCCGCCAGCGCGCCGACCGGCGGCCCGGGCACCGGCCCGGAGTCGCCGATGGCGGCCCTCCCCGGCGGGGTGGCCTTCGGCAGCCTCGTCCACCAGGTACTGGAGAACCTCGACTGGTACTTCCCGGACGCCGCCGCCCTGCCGGCACTGCGGGGTCGGCTCGAGGCCGCGGCTGCCGAGGCCCTGCGGCGCTACCCTCTGGCGGGAGTCGGCCAGGGCGCCCTGGTGGACGGCCTGCTGCCGAGCCTGCTCACCCCGCTCGGGCGGCTCACCGGCGGCCTCCCGCTGTGCCGCCTGCCGATCGGCGACCGGCTCAGCGAACTCGAGTTCGAGTTCCCGCTCGGGCACTCCCGGTCCTCGACGACGCTGGCCGACGTCTCCCGTCTGCTGGAGCGGGGCCTGCCCGACGGGGACCCGCTCGCTGGTTACCCTGCCGAACTCCGCCAGCCCGGCCTCGGCGAGCAGGTGCTGCGCGGCTTCCTGACCGGCAGCATCGACTCCGTGCTCCGCGTCCACGGCCCCGACGGCCCGCGGTTCGTCGTGGTCGACTACAAGACCAACCGGCTCAGCGCCGGCCCCGACCTCAGCCTTGACCACTACCTCCCGGAGGCGATGGCGGCCGAGATGATCCGCGCCCACTATCCGCTGCAGGCGATCCTCTACTGCGTCGCCCTGCACAGGTTCCTGGCCACCCGGTTGCCCGGCTACGACCCGTCCGTCCACCTCGGGGGGGTCGGCTACCTCTTCGTCCGCGGGATGGCGGGCGCAGGCGCAGGTGACGAGCCCGCCACCGGTGTCTTCAGCTGGTACCCCCCGGCCGGCCTCGTCGCCGAGCTGTCCGACCTGCTCGCCGATCGGGGGCG
>JAVHXR010000053.1:631-5459 GCA_031119515.1 Propionicimonas sp. | reverse complement strand
CGCCTCCAGCCTGCCGCCCGGACTTCTGCGGGACGTGCACGCCACCGGCCTGCTCTCCTGGGGCGACGTCCACGTCGCCCAGAAGGTCTCTTTCCTCTACGACGAGACCGACCAGCGGGTCCAGCTGGCCCTCGCGCTGGCGGTCCGCGCGCTCCGCTCCGGCATGACCTGCCTCGACCTGACCGGCGTCACGGCGGACGCATTCGAGACCGACGAGGAGGCCGTCACCGTCCCCGACCACCTGTGGCCCGAGCCGGCCGGCTGGCGGGCGGCGATCGAGGCGAGCCCGCTGGTCGCCCTCGGCGCGGCGGCCGCGCCCGACCGTCCGCTGCGGCTGGTCGGCGCACTGCTCTACCTGCAGCGGTACTGGCAGGAGGAGTCCACCGTCGTCGCCGAGCTGGCCGCCCGCAGGGAGGCGCCGGCCGTCGACGCCGAGGCCCTGCGCGCCGCCCGGGCAGAGCTGTTCGGCGCCGCCGGGGATGCCGACCAGGAGCTCGCCGCGGTGGTCAGCGCGCTCGCCCCGGTCTCGGTGATCGCAGGCGGTCCTGGCACTGGCAAGACGACGACCCTGGCGCGCGTTCTCGGGATGCTGGCACGTACCCACCAGCCACCGCCGGTGGTCGCGCTGGCGGCACCGACCGGCAAGGCCGCCGCCCGGATGGAGGAGGCGCTGTCCGAGGCGCTCGGCGGCCTGCCGCCGGACCTCGCCTGCGGGCAACGACCATCCACCGGCTGCTCGGGTGGGTGCCGGGATCGCGCACCCGGTTCGTCCACGACCGGTCGAACCCGCTGCCCCACGACGTCGTCGTGGTGGACGAGGCGTCGATGGTGTCGGTGACACTGCTCGCCCGGCTGCTCACCGCGCTGCGCCCGCAGGCCCGGCTGGTCCTGATCGGCGACCCCGACCAGCTCGCGCCGGTCGAGGCCGGACCGGTCCTGCGGGACATCGTCGAGGCCGCACCCGGAGCGGCCTCCGGCCTCGTGAGCACCCTCGCGGCGGTCGGGTTGCCCGCCTCGGGCCCGGTGGTGCGGCTGCGCCGCAACTACCGCTCCCGCCCGGTACTGGCCGAACTCGCCAGAGCCGTGCTGGCCCGCGACGTCGACGCCGCGCTCGCCATCGCCACCTCGGGCGAGGAGGGCATCAGGTTCGCACCCACCGCCGCCCAGACCCCGCTACGCGACCGGGTGACCGGCTACGGCGCGGCGATGGTGGCCGCGGCCCGCGACGGACGGGTCAGGGAAGCCCTGGCGACCCTGGACCGGCACCGGTTGCTGTGCGCCCATCGCCGCGGTCCGTTCGGGGTGGCACTGTGGTCGCGGCAGGTCGAGGAGTGGCTGGCCGGTGCCGTCGAGGGCTTCGACCCGACGCAGACCTGGTATCCGGGCCGGCCACTGCTGGTCACCCAGAACGCGGCCGACCTCGGCCTCTACAACGGCGACACGGGTGTGGTGGTGCTCGACAAGGGCACCCTGCGAGCCCACTTCGCCCGCGGCGACAAGGTGCACGTGGTGTCGCCGTTCCTGCTCGACAGCGTCCAGACCATCCACGCGATGACGATCCACAAGGCGCAGGGCAGCCAGTTCGACGAGGTGACCGTGGTTCTGCCGCCCTCAGACTCCCCGCTGCTCACCCGCGAGCTGCTGTATACCGCCATCACCCGCGCCCGCCTGGAAGTGACCCTGATCGGCGGGCGCGACGCCCTGGCCCGTGCGATCACCAGGACCAGCCCCACCGCCAGCGGGCTGCGGGACCGGCTGCGCGCGGCGTCCGACAGCTGACCCCCGGGGCTCAACCGACCGCGCCGAGCCGCTCCTCGCGCCACTGCCCGATCATCCCGGAGGCGATCGAGGTCGACATCGGCAGGCCGACCTCGCCGGCGGCGAGGGCAGCCGTCAACTCGGAGCGGCTGAACCAGCGGGCGTGCTCGATCTCGGTGTTGTCGACGGTCAAGGCGGTGCCGACCGCCCGGGCGGCGAAGCCGACCATCATCGAACGCGGGAACGGCCAGGGCTGCGAACCGAGGTAGGTCGGCTCGGCGAGGCGCAGGCCCACCTCCTCGAACACCTCGCGGTGCACCGCCTGCTCCAACGACTCCCCCGCCTCGACGAAGCCTGCGAAGACCGACATCCGCCCGGCCGGCCAGGATGGCTGCCGCCCCAGCAGCAGCCGGTCATCGTCATCGGTCACCGCGACGATCACGGCCGGATCGACCCGCGGGTACAGCTCGCGGCCGCAGCCCGTGCACCGCCGCTCCAGGCCCGCCCGCACCGGAGCCGTCGCAGAGCCGCAGCTGCCGCAGAACGCCGCCCGCGAGTGCCAGGCCGCCAGGCCGGCGGCGGCGAACGCGACCTCCAGATCCGGCTCCGAGAGTCCGTCCATCACCGCCCGCAGGGTGCGTCCCGCAGCCAGGTCGGGCAGCACGTCGGCGAACACCGCCCGCCCCTCCAGCAGGCCCAGCAGCAGGTGGCGCTCGGACAACTCACCGCTGGCCGGCTGGAAGCCCGGCCCGTCCCCGGCCCAGCCGAGACTGCCGTCGGGGGTGACCGCGATCACCCGCGTCCCCGGTGCGCGCCACTGGGATGCCACCCAGTCGTCGTCGCCGCGGCGGTCCTCCGCCCGGTCTAGCAGACTCGGCCCGCACCAGCTGATCACCGGCTCAGGCTAGCCCTGGTCGAACGCCCCGGCGACGAGCGCCCGCAGCGTCCCGCGATCCGGGAGCGCCGCCGGCCGGTGCACGGTCGCGGTCGGTACCTCGTAGAAGACAGCGTCGACCTCCGACACGTCGACCCCGGCCAGGTCCGCCCAGGCGAGCCGGTAGTACGCCAGCTGGAGCGGGTCGGCACGACCTGCCCACCCCGTCTTCCAGTCGACCACCTGGAACCGGTGCGCGCCGGCCCCCGGGAACACGGCGTCGATCCGGCCGCGGACCAGCCGGCCGGCCAGTTCCATCGTGAACGGCACCTCGACCGCGATCGGGGTCGCCTCGGCGTAGGGCCCGGCCAGGAACGCCTTCCGCAACTCCTCGTCCACCTGCGTCAGCCCGACCTCCAGGTCGTCGGCGAGCGCGGCCTGGGAGGCGTAGCGGCGCTCGATCCAGCGGTGGAAGCCGGTGCCGGCCCGCTGCTCCCCGCCGACCAGCCGGGGCATTGGCCGGACCAGGTCGGCGAGGTAGCCGGGCAGGTCGTGGGCGATCCGCGACAGTCCGGTCACCGACAGGTACGGCGGCAGCGCGGGGGTTCGGCGCGTCGCCGCGTCGTGGCGGGCCTGTGCCACCAGCTCGCCGCTCCAGCGCCGCCAGTCGTCCACCTCGCGCTGCAGGTCGAGATCCGCCAGCGGTGGCGGCGCGGAACCGGCGAACTCAGCGACCAGGGCGGCCGCCTCGCGGCGGCGCTGCCAGCGCGGCCCGTCGTCCACCACGGGCCAGCGGGTGGCGGATTCGCCCAGGCCGAGCGGGTTGGCCCCGGAGACCTCGGAGGCCTCGCTCGAGGTGGCGTGCTTGGTCAGCACGGCGAGGTAGTCCGAGCGGCGCCGCGGCCTGGCGAGGGCAGCGTCCCAGGCATGGCTGCTGCCGTACAGCCGGCGACGCGCCCTCGTCACCCCGACGTAGGCGAGCCGGTCCTCGGCCCTGCGCTGGTCGGCGGTCAGGGCGGCGGCGAACTCCTTGACCCCCGGGCTCGACAGCTCTGCGAGCTGTGGAACCGCGTCCGCGTCGCCCCGCAGCGGGTGGGGGACGACAGCCGCGTTGCGTAACCAGTTGCCGGTGACCCGGTCGGTCGGGAACACGTCGGCGGCCAGAGCAGGCAGGAAGACGACGTCCCACTCCAGCCCCTTGGCGCGATGGACGGTGAGCAGCTTGACCGAATCGGCGTCGGAGACGACCGCCTGCTCGAGTCCGACCCCGTACTCCCGCTCGGCCTCCAGCCAGGCCAGGAGACCGCCCAGCGACGCCTCGCCGTCGATGTCGCTGTAGCCGGCGACTGCCTGCACGAAGGCGGCCAGCTGGCCGGGATCGCCGCCCTCGGCCAGCAGTTCGACCTCCAGCCCGAGCGCCTCGATGACGCGGGTGGTGAGGTCGACCACCGACTCCGAGGCCCATCGCCGCAGCCCCGCGAACTCTGCTGCGAAGTCGGCGAAACGCTGCCTGGCGGCCGCTGTGAAGCCGAGATCCCCCGGCGACTGGATCGCCTCCAGCAGGCTCGGCGCGCGGGCCGGGTCCTGGCCGGCGAGGACGGCGGCCAGCGCGTCCTCCAGCGATGCGTCGTCGGGACGTTGCGGCCGGCCGGCCAGGTGACCGGCGCGCCGGCCGACCAGTTCGAGGTCGGCGAGCCCGATCGCCCAGCGCGGCGAGGTCAGCAGCCGGACGAGCGCGGGGTTGTCGGCCGGGTCGGCGAGCAGCCGCAGGGTCGCCACGACCTCGGCGACCGCCGGCAGCTCGAGCAGGCCACCCAGCCCGACGATCTCCGCAGGCACCCCCCTGGCGGTCAACTCGGTGTAGAGCGCGGCGACAGCGGCGTTCCGGCGGGCCAGCACGGCGATCTCCGACCAGCCAGGGACGGCTCCGGTGTCGTGCTCGGCCACCACCCGGTCGGCGATCCAGCCGACCTCCTGCGGCCAGGTGTCGAACTCGGCGACCTCGATCGTTGCCCGAGGCGTGCCCGGGGGGCTCACCAGATCCAGGTCGAGACCGGCAGCCGCCAGGATCGGGTCGGACCGGACCGGACCGGCCAGCTGGTTGGCCGCATCCAGGATGAGCTGGCCGCTGCGCCGGTTGACGGTGAGCGCGAACAGCCCGGCCGGGGAGCCGTCGGAGGCCGGAAAGTCGGTGGC
>JAVHXR010000053.1:0-621 GCA_031119515.1 Propionicimonas sp. | reverse complement strand
TCACGACAACGTGATCTATCCGAACACCGTGATCGGTGGCGAACCGCAGGATGTTGCTCGCCGCCGCCCCCCGCCAGGTGTAGATGGCCTGACACGGATCTCCGACCGCGGTCACCGGATGGCCGCGGCCGCGGCCGGCATCCGGACCCGAGAAGAGCCCGGCGAGCAGCCGCGCCTGCGCCGCCGAGGTGTCCTGGTACTCGTCCAGCAGCACGATCCCGAACTCCGCCCGGAGCGCTTCGGACACCCCTGGCACCTCGGTCGCCAGCCGCGCGGCCCAGGCCATCTGGTCGGCGAACTCGACGTAGCCCTGGCGCCGCTTGAGCTCCTCGTACCTGGCCACCAGCCCGGCGAGCTCCAGCCGCTCCTCTGCCGCCGCGCCGGCACGGGCCAGGTCCGCGTACATCTGGCCACGCCAGGTCGGTGCCTCGGCGAGGGCGGGGAGGAAGCGGTCGGCGTGGGCCTGGAGCGCGTCCGGCTCGACCAGGTGCGAGCGCAGCTCGGCTGCCAGGTCCACCACCCGCTGGGTGACCGAGTCCGGCCGGAGCCGCGAGAGGTGGCGCAGCGGCCCGGGAGGGTCAGCCACGACCCGGGCGGCGAGCCGGTAGCGTGCGGCTCCGG
>JAVHXR010000052.1 GCA_031119515.1 Propionicimonas sp. | reverse complement strand
GCTTGACCCGGGACCCACGCCATTCGCGTGCGTCCCGGGTCGTGGTCGTCTCCCGGCAGGTCAGGGGCGGCCCTAGCAGACAGGATCGACCATGCCTCCCACCCCCAGCAGCACGGCAGAGCAGATCGTCGAACAGGTCGGCGGTCCCGGCAACATCCTCGGCCTCACCCATTGCGCGACCCGGCTCCGGTTCGAGCTCAAGGACGCTTCCGCGGTCGACCAGGCGGCCCTCGAGAAGATCCCAGGGGTCCTCGGCGCGGTGCCGCAGGGCGGCGACCGCTACCAGGTGGTCATCGGTGGCGCCGTCCAGACCACCTACAACGAGATCATGGGCCTTCCCGCCATGTCCGGCCCCGGCCGGCAGCTCAGCGACGCCGACGTCAAGGCCGCCGAACGCGCCAAGGCCCGCGGCAAGGTCGCCTGGGTGGACACCTTCTTCGAGTTCCTCTCCGACTCCTTCCGCCCGATCCTCGGCGCGCTGCTGGGAGCCTCGCTCTTCATCACGCTGATGTCGCTGCTGGCCACCCTGGGAGTGATCCCGAACTGGTCGGACCCGACCGTCGTGCTCCCGCCACAGTGGCAGTTCGTGAACCTCTGCTGGCAGGGCGTCTTCATCATGCTGCCGCTGATGGTGGCCTACAACGCGTCCAAGAAGGTCAACGCCGACCCGTGGGTCGGGTTCGGCATCATGGCCGTGCTCATGCTGCCCGCCTTCCGCGCGCTCGGCGAGGACCCGGCGGCCCGGCAGGTGGACTTCGCGGGCCAGACGATCACCACGATCGACGTGTTCGGGGTACCGCTGACGATCTTCGACTACAGCTCGCAGGTGTTCCCGCCGCTGATGATGGCCGCGGTGCTGGGGCTGGTCTACAAGTGGCTCAAACGGATCATCCCCGACAATCTGCAGCTCATCTTCGTGCCGTTCCTGAGCATGCTGGTGATGATCCCGCTGACGGCGTTCCTGATCGGGCCGATCGGGGTCTACGTGGGCGCCTGGCTGGCCGGTGCGCTGGCCGCGATCAACAGCTTCTCCCCGTTCATCTTCGCGGTCCTGATCCCGTTGCTGTACCCGTTCATGGTGCCGCTCGGCCTGCACTGGCCGCTGAACGCCATCATGCTGCTGAACATCCAGAACCTCGGCTACGACTTCATCCAGGGGCCGATGGGTGCCTGGAACTTCGCCTGCTTCGGAGCGACCGCCGGCGTGCTCGTCCTCTCGATGCGCGACCGCGACAACCAGATGCGCCAGACCGCCACCGGCGCGCTCGCCGCCGGCCTGCTCGGCGGCATCTCGGAGCCCTCCCTGTACGGCATCCACCTGCGCTTCAAGCGGATCTACCCCCGGATGCTGGTCGGCTGCCTCACCGGCGGTGTGATCATCGGGCTGTTCGGCGGCGTCAAGGCGAGCGGCTTCGCGTTCACCTCGCTGCTGACGATCCCTGTCTTCAGCCCGATGTGGGTGTACGCGATCGCGATCGCGGCCGCGTTCTTCGTTGCGATGACGCTGGTCATCATCTCCGACTACCGCACCCCCGAGCAGAAGGCTGAGTTCCTCGCCGAACGGGCCCAGAACGAGGCCGACCGGGCGCTCGAGCACGCCACGGCGTCCGCCCCGGCAGCCGCAGCCGTCGCCGGCGGGGGAGTGGCGACCCTGGTGAGGACCAGCGTCGTGGTGGCGCCGGTGGCCGGCCGGGTGGTCCCGCTGGAGGACGTCGCGGACAAGGTGTTCGCCTCCAGGGCGCTCGGCGAGGGGGTCGGGATCGAGCCGTCCGACGGTCACGTGATCGCCCCCGTCGAGGGAGTGCTCGTCACGGTGCCGGAGAGCGGGCACGCCTTCGGGATCAGGACCGACGACGGGGTCGAGGTGCTGGTCCACGTCGGGATCGACACCGTCCAGCTCGACGGGGCGGGCTTCCAGGTGGCGGTGAAGCCCGACCAGCGGGTGGCGGTCGGCGACCTGCTCGGCAAGGTCGACCTGGAGGCTGTCCGGGCGGCGGGCTACGACCCGACCACCATCGTCGTGGTGGTCAACACCGCCTCGCTGGCCTCGGTCACCCCGTTGCCGGGATCGGACGCGACAGCGGGCGATCCGGTGATCGAGGTCGAGCCCTAGGACGGCACCTCAGGGACGCCGCACCCGGACCAGCCGGGCGGCGTGCAGGTCGGGCCAGGGATCGGCGAACTCCAGTTCCACGACCGTCGCGGGCGGGAAGTGGCGGGCCAGCCGCGACACCTCGGCGAGGTCGGCCGAGCGGTCGGCGAGCTGCTGGACGAGCCCGGGGATGCCGGGGAAGTGTCCGACCACCAGCACCCCGCGGACGTACTCGGGGAGCCGGGCGAGCGCCGTCAGGATCCGCTCGGGCGGGCAGTTGTAGAGCGGGTCGAGGACGGTGACAGCGGCCTTCAGCCCCAGGCCGTCGGCGGTCTGGCGGGTGCGGGTGGCCGGCGAGCACAGCACCCGCTCGATCCCCTCGTCGGCCAGCAGGGCCCCGACCCGCCGGACCTGCGCCTGTCCGTCCGTCGTCAGCGGGCGGTCGCGGTCACCACCCCCCGGCGCGAAGTGGGCGGCCGTGGCGTGCCGCATCAGGAACAGGCGGCGCGACGTCCTGTCCCCTCCCGCCGGCATCGCTACTTCGACGCGGCGTCGTCAGAGCGGGTGAACTCGTTCTGGTAGGAGGTCCCGCGCGCCCGCTCCCAGCTGTTGCGGATCTCCATCTCGGCCTCGGCGTGGCCGACCCAGACCGCGCCCTCGACCGACTTGCCCGGCTCGAGGTCCTTGTAGACGGTGAAGAAGTGCTCGATCTCGAGCAGGGTGAGGTTGGGCAGGTCGGTGAGCTCCTTGATGTTGGACTGGCGCTCGTCGGCTACCGGGATGCACAGCACCTTGTCGTCCCCGCCCATCTCGTCGCGCATCCGGAACATCCCGATCGCCCGGCACTCGATCAGCGCGCCGGGGAAGGTCGCCTCCGGCACCAGCACCATCGCGTCCAGCGGGTCGCCGTCCTGGCCGAGCGTGCCCTCGATGAAGCCGTAGTCGTTGGGGTACTGGGTGGACGTGAACAGCGTCCGGTCGAGACGGATCCGGCCGGTGTGGTGGTCCATCTCGTACTTGTTCTTGGTCCCCTTCGGGATCTCGATCGTGACGTCGAAATGAAGGTGCGGCTGAATCTTCGGTCGTGCGAAGGAAGGTTGGTCCATCCGGTTCACCTCTGTCTCTCTGTCATCATGGGAGCTGCGCGAGTCGAGCCTATCGCCCGGCGCCGCAAAGGAGGAGGAGCCGGTGGTGGGACGGACGGACGCGGCCCGGTCGCTCGCGGCGACCCTGGCGGCGCTCGTCCTGGCAGTCGCGGCCGGTTGCTCGACCGCCCCGCCGGCGCCGCTGGTCTCCTCCGGGTCGTCACCCGCCGCGCCCCCGAACTCCGCCGCGCCGCCGGCCGAACCCGCCGCGCCGACCCCGACGCCCAGCGTCGTCGCGCCCCCGGTCCCAGTCGCCGAGGTACTGGCCGACGAACTCGCCGGGGTGTCCCGGAAGGGGATCAAGTCCTCCGGCGTGGTCGTGGTCGACCCGAGCACCGGGACGACGCTGGCGAGCCGTGGTGATGCCGCCCTGGTGCCGGCCTCCACGATGAAGGTGCTCACCAGCCTCGCCGTGGTGGACACCCTCGGCGCCGACGCCACCTTCACCACCCGGGTGGTGTCGTCGCGGGAGGGACGCCTGGTGCTGGTCGGCGGCGGCGACCCGATGCTCACCGACAAGCAGTCGAAGTCCGCGACCAGGAAGGCGTCGCTGGCGGCGCTGGCCGAGACCACGGTCGCCGCGCTGGAGCGGGCCGGAACCACCTCGGTGCGGCTGGGCTACGACGACTCCCTGTTCTCCGGCCCCGCCTGGCACCCGTCCTGGAAGTCCAGCTGGCGCAGCTACACGGCCCGGGTGAGCGCGCTCTCGATCAACGGCGGCCGGTCCGGCCAGTGGTCGGTCCACCCCGATCCGGCGCTGACCGCGGCGAAGGCGTTCGCGGCCCGGCTGAAGGCCGCGGGGATCAAGGTCACCGCGGTGAAGCCTGCGGAGGCTGCCGCCGGGGCCGTCACCCTCGCGGAGGTCGTCTCGGCTCCGCTGTCGAAGATCGTCGGGCACACGCTGCGCAACAGCGACAACTTCGTCGCCGAGGTGCTCGCCCACCAGGTCGCCCTGGCGAACGGGGAGAAGGGCAGCTTCGCCGGCGGCGCCGCGGCCGTCACCGCCTGGCTGCAGGCGCACGACCTGTGGGCCGACGACATGGTGATCGACGACGGCAGCGGGCTGTCGAGCAGGTCGAGGGTGCGTCCGTCCGTGCTGGTCGGGGCGATCTCGCTGGCCCTGGTGACGCCGCGGCTCGCGTCCGTGCCCGCGGGCTTCCCGGTGGCGGGGGTGAACGGCACCCTGAAGGACCGGTTCGACGACACCTCGGAGAAGGCCGGTCGCAAGGTCGTCCACGCCAAGACCGGCACACTGCTGGGGGTCGCCAGCCTGGCCGGCTACGTCACCACCGCCGACGGAGCCACGCTCGCGTTCGCCGCGATGGCCAACAAGGCGGCAGGCCGGGACACCGCCTACAACTGGCTGGACCGGACGGCGACCGTTCTCGCCCGGTGCGGCTGCCGCACCGAGGGCTGAGCCGCCTGGCCACCCCGGGCGGGGGATGGGCCCGGGCCGCGGGGTTCTCCCGGCCCCTAGAGTGGGCGCATGGAGCAGCTTCCGTTCATCGACTGGGACAGCGCCGCGGGATTCGCCCGCAAGGCCGTCCACCCCGGGCCCGAACTCGGACCGGGACAGATCGCTGAGGTGGTCGACGCGCTCCGCACGGCGGCCGGACGGGCGACGGCGCACGTCGCCGAGGTCTCAGGGATGCCGACCCCGGCCGAGGCCGAGACGCTGGTCGTCGACCGGGCCGGCTGGGTCAGCGCGATGGCCGGCTCGGCTCGATCGCTGCTCGCGGAACTCGGCGCGCCGACGACGCCGGCGAGCAGCGTCGACCAGGTCCGCGGCCGGGTCCTCGGTCTCCAGGCCGGCGGTGCGTTCGCCGCGATAGCGACCCGCATCCTCGGCCAGTTCGATCCCTTCGGCCAGCCCAACCGGCTGTTGCTCGTCGCCCCGAACGTGGTGATGATCGAGCGCCAGCTGGGGGTCATCCCGGCCGACTTCCGGCTCTGGGTGTGCCTGCACGAGCAGACCCACCGGCTGCAGTTCGGGCAGGCGCCGTGGCTGCGCGCCCACCTGCTGGGGCTGGTCTCGGAACTGCTCACGGTCACCGAGCCGCTGCAGCAGTGGCGGGCCGGCAATCGTCCGCACAGCATCGCCGAGCTCGTCATCAGCCCCGCCCAGCAGGGCACCTTCGACCAGGTCACCGCGATCATGACCCTGGTGGAGGGGCACGCGGACGTGATGATGGACAGGGTCGGCACCGGCGTCGTCCCGAGCCTGGTCTCGATCCGGCGCGGCTTCGAGGACCACCGCGACCGGGGCGGCTGGTCAGCCCTGCTGGGCAGGCTGCTCGGGGCGGACCTGAAGCGTGCCCAGTACCGCGACGGCGCGGCGTTCTGCCGGGCCGTGCTCTCCAAGGGGGGCCTGGACGTGCTCAACCTGGCCTTCAGCGAGCCGTCCCTGCTGCCGAGCCTGACCGAGGTCCACGACCCGGAGCAGTGGTTGCACCGGGTCGCCGGGTGACCTGATGGCCCGGCGGGAGCTGGGCCCGGCGACCCTGGCGGTGGTGCAGGCGGTGGAGGCGGTCGCGACCGGGCCGCTCCTGGTCGCCTGCTCCGGCGGTGCCGACTCGCTCGCGCTCGCCGCCGCCACGGCGTTCGTCGGGCGACGGCGTTCCCTGCCGGTGCGGGCAGTGGTCGTCGACCACGGGCTGCAGGCCGGATCGGACGCCGTGGCCGCCGCCGTCGCCGATCGGCTCGCCGGGCTGGAGGTGCCGGCAGCGGTGGTGCGGGTCCGGGTCGCGGCGACGGGGGAAGGGCTGGAGGCAGCCGCCCGACGGGCCCGGTACCTGGCGCTCGCCGACGCGGCCGGGCCGGGGGAGCTGGTCCTGCTCGGCCACACCCTGGACGACCAGGCCGAGACCGTGCTGCTCGGGCTGGCACGCGGGTCGGGAACCAGGTCGCTGGCCGGGATGGCGCCGGTGCGGGACGGCTTCGCCCGCCCGCTGCTGGGGATCCGTGCGGCCACCACCAGGGCGGCCTGCGCCGAGTTGGGGCTGGTGGCCTGGGACGATCCGCAGAACGCCGAGCCGCGGTTCGCGCGGGCCCGGGCCCGCCACGGCGTCCTGCCGGTGCTGGAGGCGGAGCTCGGCCCGGGAGTTGCCGAGGCGCTCGCCAGGACCGCCCGGCTGGCCCGGGCCGACGCCGACCTGCTGGACGAGCTGGCCGTCGCCGAGCGGGCGAGCCATCCCGGCGAGGCGCTGAACGCTGCCCGGCTGGCGAGCCTGCCGGAGGCGCTGCGCCACCGGGTGTTGCGAGACTGGCTGGCCGGGCACGGCGGCCGGGACCTGTCGGCGTCCCACCTGTGGGCGGTTGCCGCCCTGGTCACCGACTGGCACGGCCAGGGGCCGCTCGACCTGCCCGGCGCCAGGGTCGCCCGCGCCGGCGGCCTGTTGCACTGCCGGCCGGCAGCCCCGGCGCCGACCGCCGAGACGGGAGCGGCCGCGTCCAGCGACACCCCCGTCGTGACCGGCGACGGCCCGGCCGGGTAGGGTTGGCGCACGTGGAAGCCACCGACATCGCGGGCGACCTGACCCGCGTCCTGTACACCAGAGAAGACATCGCGCGGCGTCTGGCCGAGATCGCCGAGGACATCGACCGCGACTACGCCGGGAAGAACCCGCTCCTCGTGGGTGTGCTGAACGGCGCGGTGATGGTCATGGCGGACCTCTCCCGGTCGCTGAAGATCGACTGCGAGATGGACTGGATGGCGATCTCGTCCTATGGCTCCGGCACCCAGTCCTCCGGGGTGGTGCGGATCCTGAAGGACCTCAACACCGACCTGGCCGGGCGCCACGTGCTGGTCGTCGAGGACATCATCGACACCGGCCTGACCCTGACCTACCTGATGCGGAACCTCGCCTCGCGCAAGCCGGCCAGCCTGGAGATCATGGCGATGTTCCGCAAGCCGGACGCGATGAAGACCGACATCGGGGTCGCCTACGTGGGCTTCGACCTGCCGAACCAGTTCGTGGTCGGATACGGGCTCGACTACGCCGGCAAGTACCGCAACCTCACTGATGTCGGGATTCTCGCGCCCCACGTCTACAGTTGATCGGATAGCACGCATTGCGCCGGTGAGGAGTTGTGCGGCTGGGTATCGTCCAAGGTGCCAAGACCCGGCACACGAAGGTAGGCAATGAAAACCAATCGGTTCCTCAGGTCGCCGTTCATCTGGATCGTCCTCGCGTTCCTGGCGATCGTGCTGATCTTCGATGCGGTCGGGAACGCCGGCGGCTACACCGAGAAGCCGACCTCGGAAGTGGTGGCGCTGATCAACGGCGACACTCCGCTGAAAGAGGTGGTGCTGGTCGACGGCGAGCAGACCATCCGGGTGGAGACCAAGACCGATCCGGTGCAGAAGATCCGGTCGAGCTGGGTGGGGACGCAGAGCCAGGAGATCATCGACCGGCTCAACCAGCGGGTCGCCGCCGGCACCCTGGAGACCTGGTCGGGCCAGAACCCGCAGCCGAGCATCTGGAACACCTTCCTGTTCAGCATCCTGCCGCTGCTGATCATCGGCGTGCTGTTCTTCATGATGTTCTCCAACCTGCAGGGCGGCGGGAACCGCGTCCTCGGCTTCGGCAAGTCCAAGGCCAAGCTGGCCAGCAAGGACACCCCCAAGACCACCTTCGCCGACGTCGCCGGGTGCGAGGAGGCGATCGAGGAGCTGCAGGAGATCCGCGAGTTCCTGGCCGAACCTGCCAAGTTCCAGGCGGTCGGCGCCAAGATTCCCAAGGGCGTGCTGCTCTACGGACCTCCCGGCACCGGCAAGACCCTGCTGGCCCGGGCGGTCGCCGGTGAAGCAGGAGTCCCCTTCTTCTCCATCTCCGGTTCCGACTTCGTCGAGATGTTCGTGGGCGTCGGCGCCTCCCGCGTCCGCGACCTGTTCGAGCAGGCCAAGGAGGCCGCCCCCGCGATCGTCTTCATCGACGAGATCGACGCCGTCGGTCGCCACCGTGGCGCCGGGATGGGCGGCGGCCACGACGAGCGGGAACAGACCCTGAACCAGCTGCTGGTCGAGATGGACGGCTTCGACGTCCACGGCGGCGTGGTGCTGATCGCGGCCACCAACCGGCCCGACGTGCTGGACCCCGCGCTGCTGCGACCGGGACGGTTCGACCGCCAGATCCCGGTCGAGGCTCCCGACATGAAGGGCCGGCTGCAGATCCTCAAGGTGCACGGCTCCAACAAGCCGCTCGCCCCGGACGCCGACCTGGACTCGGTGGCGAAGCGTACCCCGGGCTTCACCGGCGCGGACCTGGCCAACGTGCTGAACGAGGCCGCGCTGCTGACTGCACGGATGAACCTCCGCTTCATCGGCAAGCCGCAGCTGGACGAGGCGATCGACCGGGTCATAGCCGGCCCGCAGAAGCGCACCAGGGTGATGAACGAGCGCGAGCTGCTGATCACCGCCTACCACGAGGGCGGGCACGCCCTGGTCGCGGCGGCGATGCCGGGCACCGACCCGGTGCAGAAGGTGACGATCCTGCCCCGTGGCCGCGCGCTCGGCTACACGATGGTCATGCCGGACGCCGACAAGTACTCCCAGACCCGTGGCGAGCTGCTCGACCAGCTCGCGTACATGATGGGCGGCCGGGCCGCGGAGGAACTCGTCTTCCACGACCCCACCACCGGTGCGTCCAACGACATCGAGAAGGCCACCAAGGTGGCGCGGGCGATGGTCACCCAGTACGGGATGACCGAGTCGCTGGGGGCTGTCCGGCTGGGGACGTCGGAGTCGGAGCCGTTCCTCGGCCGTGACTTCGGCCACACCAGGGACTACTCCGAGGCGGTGGCCGCCGAGGTGGACGCCGAGGTCGCCAAGCTGATCGCGACCGCCCACCAGGAGGCGTTCGACGTCCTGGAGGCCAACCGCGACGTGCTGGACGAACTCGTCCGCCAGCTGTTCGAGAAGGAGACCCTCGACAAGGAGCAGGTGGCGCGGATCTTCGAGCCGCTGAGGCGCTGGCCGAAGCGGCCGGCCTGGACCGGCTCCGAGACCCGGGTGCCCTCGACCATCCCGCCGATCGCGCCGCCGCCCCCGCCCGAGCCCGAACCCGAGCCGCAGCCGGTCCCGCAGCCCGTGCCGGCCTGGACGACGCCCGGCCCCGAGGCCCAGGCGGCCTACCCGCAGCCCTACGGCGGCCCCGGCTACTACCCCGGTCCCGGCGGGTACCCCGGTGGCTACCCGGCGCCCTACCCGCAGCAGCCCTACGGCCAGCCTCCCTACGGCGAGGCTCCCTACGGCCAGCCCGCGCAGCCCCCTGCCCCGAACGGGCAGCCCTACGGCCACCAGCCGTACGGCCAGCCGCCCTACGGCGAGCTGCCCTACGGCCAGTTCGGCCCGGACGGCCTGGGCCAGCAGCCCGGCGGCCCCACCGGCGCTGCCACCCCGCCCGAGGCCGGCCAGCCCCAGACCCCGCCCGCGGACGAGACCGGCAAGCGGGACTGAACCGTGGCGATCGACTACGAGCGGGTGGCCGCGGCCGTCCGTGAGATCCTGATCGGGGTCGGCGAGGACCCCGACCGGGAGGGCCTGCGCGACACCCCCGCCCGGGTCGCGCGGGCGTACGCCGAGATGTTCACCGGCATCGGTGCCGACGCCGGCGAGGTGCTGGCGACCACCTTCGACCTGGGCCACGACGAGATGGTGCTCGTCCGGGACATCGAGGTGTGGAGCACCTGTGAGCACCACCTGCTGCCCTTCACCGGGGTCGCCCACGTCGGCTACATCCCCTCCAACGGCAAGATCACCGGCCTGTCCAAGCTCGCCCGGCTGGTCGACGTCTACGCCAAGCGCCCCCAGGTGCAGGAGCGGCTCACCAGCGAGGTCGCCGACGCCCTGGTCGAGCACCTCAGGCCGCAGGGCGTGATCGTCGTGGTCGAGTGCGAGCACCTCTGCATGACGATGCGCGGGGTCCGCAAGCCCGGCTCCAAGACCGTGACCAGCGCTGTCCGCGGCATCCTGAACAACCCTGCCACCCGTGCCGAGGCGATGAGCCTGATCATCGGCTGAGCCGGCCGCGAGAGCGGGCCGTGCGGTCGCGCGGTTGGCCGTATCCTGTGGCGGGTCCCAGGGAGGGTCGATGGAACGTGGGTCGCCGCCGCCGGCAGGTGCGGGCACCGCCGCCGGGCGGCGCCAGTGGCCGATCGAGCGGGCCAGCAGCGAGGACCTGATGTCCCTCGCCGGCGATTCCGGCACCGTTCCGATGCAGGTCGGCGGCGTGCTGTTCGTCCGCACCACGCCCGGCTGGAGACCCGAGGACCTGGTGGACGCCCTCGCCGCCCGCATCCCCGCCGTCCCCCGGCTGCGCCAGCGACTCCACCGGGTGGCGCCCGGCCTCGGGCGGCCGGTGTGGCAGGACGACCCGGGGTTCGGCGTCGCGCGGCACCTGGCGGTGGCGCGCTGCTCGGGCGGTCGGGAGGGCGTCCTCGACCTCGCGGCCGACCTGCTGGTGGCGCGGCTGCCCGCCGACCGCCCGCTGTGGGCCGCCCGGGTTGTCACAGGGTTCGCCCCGGACG
>JAVHXR010000501.1 GCA_031119515.1 Propionicimonas sp. | reverse complement strand
ACCCAGCCGCCGTTGAGGACGCCCGCCAGCCTGCCGTCGCGCAGTGCCGGCAGCCGGCTCGCGACGGCCAGCACGATCCAGCCGACGCCGCCGGCCGCGCAGGCGGCGAGCCCTGACAGGTCCCATCCCAGCACCGCCGCGACCGCGGCGAGGACGGCGACGACACCGGCGGTGCGGCGCCACCCCGCGTCCGGCGCCGGGTCGTGGAGCGCTGCGGCGCCTGCCGCGAGCAGGAGGATCCCCCCGGCCACCGCCCCCGCGCCGGCCGAGTCCCGGACGGCCCCTTGCAGGGTCAGGCCGAGCAGGCCGACGAGGGTGACAGCGGATCCGAGACTGAGCAGTGTCCGCTCGGCGGCGAGCGGCAGCGGGCCGGGCCGTCCGTCCTGCCAGCGCAGCGCCGCCCAACGGCCTGCCGCGGCGACCGCGATCGCCGCGACCAGGGCGAGCGCCGCCCACCACCAGGCGCTGCGGGCGATCAGGGCACCGGCGGCCAGGACGGCGGCGACCGGGGCGAGCAGGACGCCCCCCGACACCCATGGCCGCAGCCGGAGGGCGAAACCGGCCGCGCCCAGGCCGGCCGCGAGGCCGGCGACCGAGAGAGCGGCAACCAGCAGCGCGTCACCGGCTGCCAGCGGGCGGACGAACAGTCCGATCACGAGCAGGCACAGGGCGACGGTGCCGACAGCGACCGCGGCCGCGGAGACCGGGCGGCGCTTTCGCAACGCCAGCATCGCCAGTACCGAGGCGGCGATGACCCCCAACAGGGTGCCGCGGACGACGGCAGGGTCGGCGGGCACCAGGGACGCGAAGACGACCGCCCCGGCGACCAGGGCGCCGACCCCGACCGCGGAGAACACCGCCACCGGGTTCGGCTGGGACGGGGCCGTGGTCGCCACCTCGCGCCGAACCGGGACCGGCGTCCGCCGATCGGGAGTGGCCGGTCCGGCCGTGGTGGGCGTCAGGGGTGCGGCCCCTCCCACCGGGACGGCGGCTGCGACGGGCACCGGCCGGGCGGCAACCAGGGTGGCGAGCGCCTGCTGGCGCAGTTCCAGCGCCCGCGCTGCATCCTCGGAGCGGACGCGCAGCAGCCTGGCGGGCTCGCCGGTGAGCTCGATGCCGCACCCGGTGCAGGTCTCGCCGGTGACCCCCGCCCCGCAGGACGGACAGCTGTGCCACTGTCGCAGGTGCTGGATCGCTTCGTCGATGACGTTCACGCCGTCCCCCTCCGGGCCTGGTCCCTGGGCGCGACAGTAGTGAGGCGAGCCGCCGCCGTCCGGTCCTCGCGCAAAGTCGCCACCGTGGTCTGTGACACGCGCGCCGGCGCCAGACGGCGGACCTACTCACGTCCGACCACAGGCACAGCCGATCCACAGGAACCTGCGGCACGCGGAGGAAGTAAGTTGAACCCTAAACTTCTTTCCGGTAGAGTTATCCCGTGCGCACCGTCGAGACCCCACGCTGGCTGACAGCCGAGCAGCAGCAGGTCTGGCGCGCCTACCTGGGTGCCACCAACCGGGTGATGCAGCACCTCGACAACGAGTTGCGCCAGTTCGATCTCGACCTCGGCGAGTACGAGATCATGGTTCGCCTCTCGGAGTCCCCCAACCATGCCATGCGGATGTCGGAACTGGCGGATCAGGTCGGCCAGTCCCGCTCCCGGCTCACCCACACGATCACCCGGATGGAGACCAAGGGCCTGATCGCCCGCGGCTCGTGTGCCGGCGACCGCCGGGGGGTGCTCGCCTCGCTCACCGAGGAGGGCTACGCCTTCCTGGTCAAGGTCGCGCCCTACCACGTCGAGTCCGTTCGCGAGATCCTGGTCGACCCGGTCTGCGCCGAGGACTTCGAGGCGCTCGGCCGCGTGATGCGTTCCGTCCTGGACGCCGAGGTCTGATCCACCCCGCCCCGGCACGACCGGGACCGCCCACCCACCGCACCGACAACCCACACCGACACCCCCCACCCCACCGGTTCCTGCCGACCGGCCCCCGGCCAGCCCGGTCCGGCGATGCTCGGGACGGTTCCGACTGGCATACTTGGGTGGCCTTCCGCGCCGCTCTTGAAGGAGATCCATGCCCGAGTTCGTGTTCACCATGCACAATGTCCGCAAGAAGCTGGGCGAGAAAGTGGTGCTCGACAACGTCACCGTGTCCGTCTACGAGGGCGCGAAGATCGGCGTCGTCGGCCCCAACGGCGCCGGCAAGTCGACCATGCTGAAGCTGATGGCCGGCCTGATCAAGACCGACAACGGCGACGCGATGCTCGCCAAGGGCAAGTCCGTCGGCATCCTGATGCAGGAGCCGCCGCTGACCGAGGGCAGAACGGTCCTGGAGAACATCCACGAGGCGGTCGCGGAGACCAAGGGCATGCTCGACCGGTTCAACGAGATCTCGCTGGCGATGGCCGAGCCGGACGCCGACTTCGACGCCCTGCTGGCCGAGATGGGCGAGCTGCAGACCGAACTCGACCATCGCAACGCGTGGGATCTGGACTCCCAGCTCGAACAGGCGATGGACGCCCTGCAGTG
>JAVHXR010000051.1:7668-10771 GCA_031119515.1 Propionicimonas sp. | reverse complement strand
GGGCAGCCCGGACGGGTCGAGGCCAGGACCGGCGTCGATCACGAGCAGGTCGGGGGCGGCCTCGTCCAGCTCGTACCACCCCGAGTCGCGGACCACCTCGCGCCAGGCTTCGGCGCGCGGGCCCGCGACCCAGATCCGGGGTGGCACCTGCCAGGTGAAACGGCCGCCGCGGGCGGGCAGCGAGACCGCGAGCACCTGGCCGGCCAGCGGCCCGAGGGCGCGTGCTGCCGCGAGGTCGTCGGGGTTGCCCGCCTGGATCCGCACCATGTCCGCGGCGAACCGGTCGACGGCCGCGGTCCAGGCCTCGAGGATCGCGTTCCCGTGCCGTTCGACCAGCACCGGGTCGGGTGGCCGCCAGCGCGGCAACTGGATCCGGCCGGCGGCCAGGGCCTCCGAGCGCAGCCAGGGCTGGTCCTGGTGCGGATCCCACAGCGCCTGGCCGTCCAGCAGGTCGGCCAGCTGCGCCGCGAGCTCCTCCGGTGCGACAGCTGCGGGGTCACCCCACACCTGCAGCAGGCCGGCGGCGAGGAGCAGCGGGGCGGGGTGAACGAGGTCGCCGGCCATCGGGGATCCTTCCGGTCGGCTCCCGAGCCTAGGCCGGGACGACCCCCTGCTGCCATGGCGCGAATTGCTGCCAGCCGCCGGCCGCCTCCTCGAGCTCGGCGGCCACCGCGAGCAGCAGCTCCTCGGCACCGAAGCGTCCCCCGAGCATGACGCCGATCGGCAGCCGGGCGCCGTCCACGACGGCGGTGTGGAGCGGCAGCGAGATCGCCGGCAGCCCGCTGAGGTTGTACACGCTCGTCCACGGCGTGAAGCGGGTCTGGGCGGCGAAGTCCGCCGCCGGGTCGGAGTCGTCGCGGAGCTCGCCGACCCGGGCGGGCGGCTGGGCGAGGGTGGGAGTGAGGACGAGATCGAACCCCTGCCAGGCGAGGGCGACCTCACGGGTGAGGCGCTGCAGGTCGCCGAGGGCGGCTGCGTAGTCGAGCGTGGTGACCCTCCTGCCCTGCTCCCGCAGCCACCGCGTCAACGGGGTCAGCAGCGGCTCGGCCTCCTCGGGCAGCGGCAACATCACCGCCCCCATGGACCACAGCGCCATGAAGGCGTCCCAGCGCTCCACCGGGAACGGCACCGGGGCCTCGTCGAGGTGGTGGCCCAGCCGGGTGAGCAACGCCCCGGCGGCGCCGACCGCGTCCAGGCAGGCGGGGTGAACCTCGGCCTCGGCGATCACAGGGGTGGTGAGGACGCCGATCCGCAGCCCGGTGGGCCGCTTCCGGGTGGCGGCCAGGAAGCTGCCCGACGGCGGCGGGGCGTAGTAGGTGTCGCCGACCCGCGGGCTGGCAAGGACGTCAAGCGCGACGGCGGTGTCGGCGACAGTCCGGCTGAGGACGCCGGCCGTCGCCAGGCCCGGCCCCGGCACGAAGAACGGACCGGGACTGATCCGGCCGCGGCTGGGCTTGAGTCCGACCAGGCCGCACGCCGCGGCCGGGATCCGGATCGAGCCGCCGCCGTCCGAAGCCTGCGCGAGCGGGACGATGCCGGCCGCCACGGCGGCTGCCGCTCCCCCGCTCGACCCACCGGCGGACCGGGTGAGGTCCCACGGCGTCCGGGCCGGCGGCCGTCCGTCCGGCTCGGTGTAGCAGGGGAAGCCGAACTCGGGGGTCGCGGTCTTGCCGAGCATCACCGTGCCCGCGTCCCGGAGCCACTCCACGATGCCGTCGTCGACCTCGGCGACGGTGCCGCGCATGGCGGCACTGCCAGCCTCGAAGCCGACCCCTGCGACGGGATGGAGGTCCTTGATCGGGCACGGGACGCCGGCCAGCGGCAGCCCGTCCGCCTCACCTCGTGCGACGGCCGCGTCCACCGCCCTCGCCTCGGCGAGCGCCCGCTCGGGTGCCAGGAACGCGAACGCTCCCACCGCGGGCCCGAGCTGCTCCGCCCGGCGCAGGGCGGCGTCGGTCACCTCGACGGCGCTGACCTCCCCGGCCCTGATGGCGGCGGCGGTGTCGAGGGCACTGAGTCGTTCGAGGTTCGTCACGGCTGGATCCTGTCCGGGTGGGTGATGCCGGCGATGGTCGGCTGGAAGTCTGAGCCGAGCTGCTTGCGGGCCAGCCGTCCGACCAGCTGCTGCTCGGTGGTGACACGCTCGGACCGGGAGCGCCCGAGGAAGGTGATCGCCCACTTGAGCAGGGTCGCGAGCCGGTTCTTGAAGCCGACCAGGTAGACCAGGTGGACGGCCAGCCACACCACCCAGGCCGGGAACCCCGTGAGGCTGAAGTGGTTGGTCCTGGCGACCGCCCCGAACTGGCTGATCACCGCCATCGACCCCTTGTCGTGGTACCGGAACGGCTCGGTGACCGGCTTGCCGGTCAGGGTCCCGATGATCCTGCCGGCGGTGTAGCGGCCGCCCTGGATGGCGACCTGGGCCACGCCGGGCAGCTTGTCGAGGCTGATCATGTCGCCGACGACGCTCACCTCGGGGTGGCCGGGAAGGGTCAGGTCGGGCAGCACCTTCACCCGGCCGGCCGGGTCGAGCTCGACCCCGCTCTGGTCGGCGAGGAGTCCGCCCAGCGGACTCGCCTGCACGCCCGCCGCCCACACCTTGCAGCTGGCACGGATCCGCTCGGTGGCACCATCGGCGAGGGTGATCTCGACGCCGTCCTCGTCGACGTTGGTGACCCTGGCCCCGAGCCTCACCTCGACCCCGATCCTCTCCAGTCGCTGCCGGGCGGCGGCGGCCAGCTTCGGGCCGAATTGCGGCAGCACGGCGTCCACCGCGTCGAGCAGGACGACCCGGGACGCGCGGGTGTCGATCCGGCGGAAGCTGCGGACCAGGAAGTCGTTGGTGAGTTCGGCGATCTGGCCCGCCATCTCGACGCCGGTGGGGCCGGCGCCCACCACCACGAAGGTGAGCAGCCGTCGGCGCTCCTCCTCGGAGTCGCTGAGCTCTGCCATCTCCAGCGAGCCGAAGATCCGGGCGCGGAGTTCGAGGGCGTCGTCCACCGTCTTCATCCCGGGGGCGAAGATCGCGAACCTGTCGTTGCCGAAGTAGGACTGCCCGACGCCCGCCGCGACGACGAGGTGGTCGTAGTCGAGGGTGATGGTC
>JAVHXR010000051.1:0-7658 GCA_031119515.1 Propionicimonas sp. | reverse complement strand
CGCTGGTGCTTGAGGATGTCGCGGGTGGCGGGGGCGATCTCGCCGGTGGAGAGGATGCCGGTCGCGGCCTGGTAGAGCAGCGGCTGGAAGAGGTGCGACACCGTCTTCGAGATCAGCGTGACGTCGACCTCGGCCCGTGCCAGCCCTTTCACGGTGAACAGCCCACCGAAGCCGGATCCGATCACCACGACGCGTGGACGACTCATCACGACCTCCTGACTCGCGTCCACCCTACCCGGGCCGGGTTCCGGGGCTGGCCGGAAGTCAGGCGGAGCGGGTGAGCACCGCGTCGCAGAGGGCGTCCAGGGCTCGCTTCGCGGGGCCGTCGGGCAGCGGGGCGAGATGGGAGCGGGCGACCTCGGCGCGGCGGGCGACCTCGGCGCGGGCCTCGGCGAGGGCCGGGTGGGCGCGCAGCAGGTCCAGCGCCTCGGTGAGCGAGGAGTCACCCGTGATGCCGCCGTCCAGCAGGCCGAGCAGCCGGGCGTCGGCCGGATCCTGGGAACGCCGCGCCAGCAGCGTCGGCAGGGTGGGGACACCCGCGCGCAGGTCGGTACCGGGGGTCTTGCCGGCGACGTCGGAGGCGATGTCGATGATGTCGTCGCTGAGCTGGAAGACCACGCCGATCTCCTCGCCGTACGCCTCGAGCGCGGCCAGCACCTCATCGGGGGCGCCCGCCACCATGCCGCCGAAGCGTGCGGAGGTCGCGATCAGCGAGCCGGTCTTGTCCGCGACCACCGCCAGGTAGTGCGCCAGCGGATCGTCGCCCGGCTGCGGCCCGCGGGTCTCCTCCAGCTGGCCCTGGACCAGCCGGGCGAAGGTGTCCGCCTGCAGGCTCACGTACTCGAGGCCGAGCGTGGCGACGATGCTGGACGCCCGCGAGAAGAGCAGGTCGCCGACCAGGATAGCGACGTTGTTGTCCCACCGGCTGTTCGCGCTGGGGGCGCCCCGGCGGAGTTCCGCCTCGTCCATGACGTCGTCGTGGTACAGGCTGGCGACGTGGGTGAGCTCCACCACCAGGGCGGCGCGGACCACGTCCTCCTCGTCGGCCGGACGGTCGCCGAGCATCGAGCCGAGCACCACCAGCAGCGGACGGAAGCGCTTCCCGCCGGCGTTGATGATGTGTTGCGCGGCCTGGGTGGCGAAGGCGGTGTCGGCTACCGCAGCGTCCTGCAGCCGTTGCTCGATCCCCTCGAGCACTCCGGCCACGCGGTCGCTGAACTCCTGGTCGAGTTCGGCGACCCGCCCGGTGGCACCGTCGAACATCGTCACCGCAGGAAGACCTCGGCCTGGGCGAGCAGGTCGAGCAGCGGGCCGGGGATCAGCCCGAGGTAGACCGAGGCCGCGGCCCCGACGGCCACCGGCACCCAGGTCATCCCGCTGGCCCGGCCGACAACGACGGAGCGGTTCGGCTCACCGAAGAACATCACGACGATGACCCGGATGTAGAAGTAGGCCGCGACCAGGCTGAACACGACCGCAGCCAGCACCAGCCACGCGTAGCCGCCCCGCCAGGCGGCGGAGAACACCGCCCACTTGCCGATGAAGCCGCCGGTCAGCGGGATGCCGGCGAAGCTCAGCATCAGGAAGGCGAAGATCCCGGCGAGCACAGGGTTGCTGCGACCCAGCCCCGACCACCCGGCCAGCGTGTTCACCTCGCCGGCGTTGCCACGCACCATGGTCAGGATCGCGAACGCCGCCACCACGGCGAAGCCGTAGGCGATCAGGTAGAACATGATCGCCCCGACGCTGTTGACCTGGCCGCCCGGCACCTCGGAGAGCGCGCCCACGATCGCGACCAGCAGGAAGCCGGCGTGGGCGACCGAGGAGTAGGCCAGCATCCGCTTGATGTCGGTCTGGGTGAGCGCGAGAACCGCGCCGACCGCCATCGTCAGGACGGCGATCACCGCCAGCACCGGCTGCCATGCCCAGCGCTCCGCGCCGAGGGCGACGAAGAACACCCGGGCGCCGCCGGCCACGGCGGCCAGCTTCGTGCAGATCGCCATGAACCCGGTGACGGGGGTCGGCGCGCCGACGTAGACGTCGGGGATCCAGCTGTGGAACGGCACGGCCCCGATCTTGAACAGGACGCCGACGGCGAGCATCGCCATGCCGGTGTAGAGGATGCCGGGGCCGTAGGTGGGAGCCGTGATCGCGGCATCGATCGCCCTGAGCTCGAACGATCCGGCATAGCCGTACAGCAGCGCCATCCCGAACAGGAAGAACGCCGAGGAGAACGCGCCGAGCAGGAAGTACTTCAGTCCCGCCTCCTGGCTGAGCAGCCGGCGGCGGCGGGCCATCGCGCTCATCAGGTAGAGCGGCAGGCTCATCACCTCGAGGGCGACGAACATCGTCAGCAAGTCGTTCGAGGCTGCGAAGACCATCATCCCCGCCAGCGAGAACAGCGCCAGCGGGTACACCTCGGAGTGCTCGAGCCGGGCGGCGCTCGCGTCCGCCTCAAGGTTGCTGCCGGGGACCGAGGACGCGGCGGCAGCGAACGCCGTCGCGCCGTTGTCCAGCTGCCGCTCGGCGAAGACCAGGATGCTGAGCAGGCCGAACACCAGCAGGGCGCCCCACGCGATGTACGCCGGGCCGTCCAGGGTGACAGACCCCATCGCCAGCAGCCCGGTCGCGCCGTTGCCCCAGTTCACCAGCAGCATCGCGAAGGCCGCGACCAGGGTGACCACGAGCAGGGCGAGCTGGGCGTTGAACCGCCAGCGGCGCGGCAGGACGGCCTCGAACAGCACCCCGATGCAGGCCCCCACCAGCACGATCAACAGCGGTGAGAGCTCGAGCCACTCGAAGCTCGGCGCGGCGATGGTCACTGTGCTTCCTCTCCGAACGGCGGTACCGGATCGCTGATCCCGGCCTGGCCAAGGGTGGCCACCGCGGTGGGTTCGATGATCGTGAGCGCGGCCTGCGGCACGAAGCCGAGGAACAGGATCACCGCGATCAGCGGGACCACCACCCAGCGCTCCCGACGGTTCAGGTCGGTGGTGAAGTGCTCACGCACCTGGTCGGTCACCGGTCCGGTCATCGTGCGCTGGTACATCAGCAGGATGTAGACCGCAGCGAGGACGGTGCCCAGGGCGGCCACGGCTGCCACCCAGGGTTCCCGCGACCAGGTGCCGGCGAGCACCATGAACTCGCTCACGAAGCTCGACATGCCGGGCAGCGCGAGGCCGGACAGGCCGGCCAGCAGGACGCTGCCCGCCAGCACCGGCGCAACCTTCTCGACCCCGCCGAAGGACGCGACCAGCGCAGAGCCCCGCCGGCTGACGGCGAACCCGAGCACCAGGAACAGCGCGGCGGTGGAGAACCCGTGGTTGAGCATGTAGAAGATCGTTCCGCTCACCCCGGTGGTGGTGAAGGTGTAGATGCCGAGCACCATGAAGCCGAAGTGGCTGACGGAGGTGTAGGCGACCAGCCTCAGCAGGTGCTTCGACCCGATCGCGGCGATCGCGCCGTAGAGGATCGACACCAGGGCGAGCACGATCATCACGGGGCCGGCCTGCCGGCTGGCGTCCGGGAAGAGCACGAGGCAGAACTTGATCATGCCGAAGGTGCCGATCTTGTCCAGGACGCCGACCAGCAGCACCGAGGTACCAGGGGTGCTCTCCTCCGCCGCGGTCGGCAGCCAGGTGTGCACCGGCACCATCGGCGCCTTGATCACGAAGGCGATCAGGAAGCCGACCATCAGCAGCATCTCTGTGGTCGGGGCGAACCCGAGCTTGGCGAGCTCGCCGACCAGGAAGGTGGGGGCGCCCAGCTGCGTGGTGGACTCCCCGTAGAGCCCTACCACGCTGAACAGCATGATCAGGCCGCCGGCCAGGCTGAAGAGCAGGAACTTCACCGCCGCATAGGACCGGCGTGGCCCGCCGAAGCCGCCGATCAGGAAGTACATCGGGATCAGCGTCGCCTCGAAGAAGAGGTAGAACAGCAGCACGTCGTCGGCGAGGAAGACGAACAGCGAGAGCGCCTCGAGGAACAGCACCAGGGCGAAGAACACCTGCGCGCTCCAGCGGGTGGTGCTCTCCCGGTCGAACAGCTTCCACTCCGCCAGCAGCACCAGCGGGGTGAGGACGACGGTGAGCAGCACCATCATCAGCGACATCCCGTCGAGCCCGAGCGCCCAGGAGGCCCCGAAGGACGGGATCCACGGCACCCGCTCGGTCAGGTCGACGCCGGAGGTGGAGAGCCCCGCGACAGCGAAGCCGGCCAGGGCCGTCAGCAGCGCGAACGCCATGCCGATGCCCTTGGCGATCTCCTTGACCGGGAAGCACAGCACGGCCGCGCCGAGCAGCGGGATCAGCCCGAGGAGGGTGAGCCAGGGAATGGTCATCTCTGCAGTTCCTCCCTCAGGCCAGCTGGCTCAGGATCATCAGGACACCGACCAGCAGGACGCCTGCCACGAGGCCGAGCGCGTAGCGCCGCACCTGGCCGCTCTGCAGCCTTCGACCCCGGTTCGACAGGTTGGTGAACATCGTCGCCAACCCGTCGGCGCCGGCGTCGATCACGCGTTGGTCGACACCGACCGCACCGTCGGCGAGCATCATCGTCGGCTGCACCACCAGGGTGTTGTTGACGGCGTCACCGAACAGGTCGTTGCGGCCGGCGATGGTCAGCGGGTTGACCGTGGCCGGCGCGGTGGTCGGGATCGGCTTGCGTCCGAACACCAGCCAGCCGACCAGGACGCCGGCTGCGACGACCGCCATCGTCGCCCAGCCGATCGGGGTCGGCAGCCAGCTCACCTCGTGCGGGTGGGCGCCGGTGGCCGGCTCCAGCCAGCCCTGGATCCAGCCGTTCATCACGGCGCCGGCGACGATGCTGAGCACCGCCAGGATCACCAGCGGGACCGTCATCACCCGCGGCGACTCGTGCGGGTGGACGCCGTCCAGCCAGCGCTTCTCGCCGAAGAAGGTCATCAGCATCAGCCGGGTCATGTAGAACGCCGTGATCCCGGCTCCCAGCAGCGCGAGCGAACCGACCAGGGTGGAGTGCTCGAACGCGGCCTCGATGATGTGGTCCTTGGAGAAGAAGCCGGAGGTGAGCGGGAACCCGATGATCGCCAGGTAGCCCATGGCGAAGGTGAGGAAGGTCCACGGCATCAGCTTGCGCAGCGCGCCGTAGTGCCGCATGTTCACGTCGTCCTCCATGCCGTGCATCACCGAGCCGGCACCGAGGAACATGTTCGCCTTGAAGAAGCCGTGGGTGAGCAGGTGGAAGATCGCGAAGGCGTAACCGGCCGGACCGATGCCCGCGGCGAGCATCATGTAGCCGATCTGGCTCATCGTGGAGCCCGCCAGCACCTTCTTGATGTCGTCCTTGCTGGTGCCGATCCAGGCGCCGGCGAGCAGCGTCACCGTGCCCACCACCACCACCGCCGTGCTGGCCGCCGAGGAGAGCTCGAAGATCGCGTGCGAGCGGACCACCAGGTAGACGCCGGCGGTGACCATGGTCGCCGCGTGGATCAGCGCCGAGACCGGGGTCGGGCCCTCCATCGCGTCCAGCAACCAGGCCTGCAGCGGGACCTGGGCGGACTTGCCGCAGGCGCCGAGCAGCAGCAGCAGGCCGATCAGGGTGGCCCAGAACTGGTCGGCCTGGCCGATGCCGTGGTTGACGGCGGTGAACGCCGACGAGCCGAACAGCGCCAGCATCGCCATCACGGCCATCGTCATCCCGAGGTCACCGACCCGGTTCATCACGAAGGCCTTCTTGGCGGCGGCCGCGGCGGACGGCTTGTGCTGCCAGAACCCGATCAGAAGGTAGGACGCCAGGCCGACGCCCTCCCAGCCGACGAAGAGCACGAGGTAGTTGTCGGCCAGCACCAGCACGAGCATCGCCGCCACGAACAGGTTCAGGAAGGCGAAGAAGCGGCGCTTGCGTTCGTCGTGCGCCATGTAGCCGAGGGAGTAGACGTGGATCAGGCCGCCGACGCCGGTGATGAGCAGCACGAACAGGATCGAGAGCGTGTCGACCAGCAGCCCTGCGGTGATCGTCCACTGCCCGGTGGAGATCCACTCGTACAGCGGTACGGAGACCGCGCGGGCCTCGACCGGCGAGCCCAGCAGGCTGACGAACAGCGCCAGCCCGATCGCGAACGACGCCCACACCGCGCCGACAGCGAGCGTCGGGCCGACCTTGTCCAGCGCCTTCCCGCCGAGCAGCAGCAGCGCCGCGGCGAGCGCAGGGATGGCGATCATCAGCCACGCCCAACTGAACATCCCGGTAGCGGCGACCGGGACGATCGTCTCCAGCAGAGTCACGTCGTTCCCCTCAGAGTTTCAGCAGGCTCGCCGCGTCGACCGAGGTCGATCGCCGGGTGCGGAAGATGGTCATGATGATGGACAGGCCGACCACGACCTCGGCGGCGGCCACCAC
Organism: Propionicimonas sp.; assembly: GCA_031119515.1. Lineage (GTDB taxonomy): Bacteria > Actinomycetota > Actinomycetes > Propionibacteriales > Propionibacteriaceae > Propionicimonas. Next base: position 1,280 of record JAVHXR010000051.1, on the reverse strand, counting down.
CATCACGAAGAAGCTGGCCACCTGACCGTCCAGCCCACCGCGCGCCAGCGCGAAGGCGACCATCGCCAGGTTGGCGGCGTTCAGCATCAACTCGACCGACATGAACGCGACCAGCGCGTTGCGCCGCAGCATCACGCCCACCGCGCCGATCGTGAAGATGACCGCCGCCAGGATGAGCAGGTTCTCGGTGGTCACTGTTCCTCCTCCTCGACAACCCGCTCGACCGCCCGGAAGGTCCTCGCGGTGACATCGGACAGCGCGGGCGCGTCCACGTCCGCGCCACGGCCGGCGAGAGTGGGCGAGATCGACTCCGGTGCGATCGTCCCGTCCGGCAGCAGCGCCGGGGTGGCGATCGAGTTGTGCCGGGCCAGGACGCCGGAGTTCGGCAGCGAGCCCGGGTGCGCCCCGGTCTCGGCGTAGGCCTTCATCCTGGCGTCGGCGAGCTCGGCCTGGCCGAGCTTGCGGTGGACCCGGCGGTGGTGGGCCAGCACCATCGCGCCGACGGCCGCCGTGATGAGCAGCGCCGAGGTGAGTTCGAAGGCGAACACGTAGCGACCGAAGATCAGGGCAGCCAGGCCCTCGACATTGCCGCCGTAGGCGCTGTTCGCGGTCTGCAGCCCGACCGGGGCGGCGGTCACGGAGCCACCGATGCCCAGGATGATCAGCGCGAGCATGCCGGCCGCGGCGACCACCGACAGCACCCGCTGGCCGCGCAGCGTCTCTACCACGGAATCCGGAGTGTCGACGCCGACCAGCATCAGGACGAACAGGAACAGCATCATGATCGCGCCGGTGTAGACGATGATCTGCACCGCTCCGAGGAACGGCGCGTCCAGCGCGAGGTAGAGCGCGGCGAGGTTGAGCATCGCGAACGCCATGCTGAGGGCGGAGTAGACCGCCTTGCGGAACAGGACGAGCCCGAGCCCGCCGAGCACCATCAGCGGCCCGCAGATCCAGAAGGCGACGTCGGCGCCGGTCATCGCGGTCCCCCAGCGCCCTCGCGCACCACCGGGGTGCGGTTGTCCGGCTCACCGTCGCGGGGCAGGCCGAGGAAGTACTCCTTCTCGCTGTCGCCCAGCCGGCGCGGGTGCGGCGGCTCCTCCATGCCGGGCAGCAGCGGCGCCAGCAGCCGGTCCTTGGTGTAGATCATCTTCTCCCGCGTCGTGTCGGCGAGCTTGAAGTCGTTGGTCATCGTCAGCGCACGGGTCGGGCAGGCCTCGATGCACAACCCGCACAGGATGCAGCGCAGGTAGTTGATCTGGTACACCCTGCCGTACCGC
>JAVHXR010000050.1:9796-10819 GCA_031119515.1 Propionicimonas sp. | reverse complement strand
CATCAACGGCAAGGACGGCTTCAGCACCACCACCCCGAACTGGACGACCGTCCAGAAGCGGGTCAAGACGGCGCTGAAGGAGACCGCGAAGAGCAACCCCGAATCCGCCAGCGCGTCCCCCACGACCCCGTCGACCACGAGCGGGTCGCCGTCCGCCACCCCGACGAAGGCGACCTCGTCCTCCAAGCCGACCAAGTCGACCAAACCCAAGAGCGCGGACCTGACCAGCGAGTGCGCCTATAACCCCAAGGACTGACGCTAGGCCTGCTCGCCTGACACCCCGGCCCCGGGGAGCCCGATCGGGCCCCCGTAGCCGCGGTTGGCGTCCAGCTGCCGGGCGATGTCGTCCGCGAGCCGGTTGAGATCGCCGGCGCCGCCGCGCGGCAGTGCGATCACCGTCCGAGTGCCGTCCCCACCGTCGAGGATGACCTGCTGGTTCGCTCGGGCGACCCTGACCACCCCCTGCCAGGTCCCGCTCTGGGTGCCCGACGGGCCGACCACCCGGTAGCCCTGCGGGTCGAGGACGACCTCCACCCGCATCCGGCGCATCGCCACCACCCCGAGGGCGAGGAACACAAGGCCGAGCAGGACGACCGCGACCCCGACACCGCGCAGGATCTCCGGCCACCCGAACAGATCCGGGGCCGCGAACAGCCCGATCCCGGCCAGAGCCAGGCCGGCCGCGACCGCGAACGCCCGCAACGGCGGTCGCGGCCTCAGGACGTGGGTGCTCACCGGACCTCCTTCGCTCGGGGGCGAGTGCGCGGCGGCGAGGGTGGGATTCGAACCCACGGAGCTTTGACACTCGGCCGCTTTCAAGGCGGCTGCACTAGTCCACTATGCGACCTCGCCCGGTCGCCCCATCGTAGTGCCAACCCCCACCGCGGGCGTACCGCGCCGGCCCACTCACCTGACCCTTGGGACACCGGGGACGGTTCCTGGTGTCCCACCTGGTCAGACCAGCTTCAGGCCCCCCGGCTCCCGCCTCGACGCCGCAGGACGGGTCGCGAGAAGTCCTGGGAC
>JAVHXR010000050.1:8671-9786 GCA_031119515.1 Propionicimonas sp. | reverse complement strand
CTATGCGACCTCGCCCGGTCGTCCCATGGTACTGGGATCGGCGTGCCAAGCTGAGCGCATGCGCATCATCGACGTCACCGCCCCCGGCGGCCCGGAGAACCTCGTCATCGCCGAGGCGCCGGTGCCCCGACCGGCCCCGGACGAGGTTGTCGTGGCCGTCACCGCGGCCGGGGTCAACCGCGCCGACCTGCTGCAGCGCCAGGGCTTCTACCCGCCGCCGCGGGGCACCAGCGAGGTGATCGGGCTGGAGGTGTCCGGCCACGTGCACGAGGTCGGCGAGGACGTCACCGGATGGGAGGTCGGCGATCCGTGCGTCGCGCTGCTCGCCGGTGGCGGCTACGCCGAGTACGTCGTCGTACCCGCGGGGCAGGTGATACCGCCGCCGCCGGGGCTCGACCTGGTCACCGCCGCGGGCATCCTCGAGGTGGCGGCGACGGTCGCGTCCAACTTCGACCACGTCCACCTCGGGCGGGGCGAGACCGTCCTGGTCCATGGTGGAGCCGGCGGAATCGGCACCTTCGCGATCCAGTACGCGACGGCGCTCGGCGCGCGAGTGCTGGCCACTGCCGGGAGCAGCGCCAAGCTCGGCCTCTGCCGTGAGCTCGGCGCTGACGTCGCGATCGACTACCACGGCGAATGGCTCGCCGAGGTCAAGGCGGCCACGGGCGGCCGTGGCGCCGACGTGATCCTGGACGTGATCGGCGCGAAGTACCTCGAGCCCAACGTCGAGGCGCTCGCCCCGGACGGCCGCCTGGTGGTGATCGGCCTGCAAGGAGGACGCAAGGGCACCCTCGACCTGAACCGGCTGCTCACCAAGCGGGCGACCGTCACCGCCACCAGCCTGCGGTTCCGTCCGGTCGAACAGAAGGCCGCGATCTGCCGGGCGGTGGTCGAGCGGGTGTGGCCGCTGGTCGAGGACGGACGGATCAAGCCGGCACCGCTGACCACCTTCCCGCTGGAGCGGGCTGGAGACGCGCACCGCCACCTCGAGACCGGCGACCACACCGGCAAGGTGGTCCTGGTCGTCGCGAGCTGACCTCCGGCACCCCGGGCGGCCTCGGCCAGGCCGTCGGGTGTCCGCGTCGTCGGCCGTCGGGTGAGTCGCGCGGGTCCGT
>JAVHXR010000050.1:0-8571 GCA_031119515.1 Propionicimonas sp. | reverse complement strand
CCCCGGTGAAGCGGTCTGGGAACCGTCCCCGGTGAAGCGGTCTGGGAACCGTCCCCGGTGAAGCGGTCTGGGAACCGTCCCGGTGAAGCGGACCGGGAACCGTCCCCGCGAACCGAGCGGCTCAGCTTCGCCAGGTGCGCCACAGGCGGGCGTACTCGCCGTCGCGATCCATCAGTTCGTGATGCGATCCGAGTTCGGCGATCCGGCCGTCGATGACGACGGCGATCCGGTCGGCGTCGTGCGCGGTGTGCAGCCGGTGCGCGATCGCGACCACCGCCCGGCCGTCGAGCAACCTGGCCATCGAGCCCTCCAGGTGGCGGGCGGTCCGGGGGTCGATCAGCGAGGTCGCCTCGTCCAGCACCAGGGTGTGCGGGTCGGCCACCACCAGCCTCGCCAGCGCGACCTGCTGGGCCTGCGACGGCGTCAGCCGGTACCGGCCGTGGCCGAGCATGGTGTCGAGACCGCTCGGAAGCCGCTCGACCCACTCCCAGGCATCCACCGCCCGCAACGCGGCGACCACCGCGGGGTCGACCTCCTCGGGGGCAAGCTGGGCGTCCCGGGCTAGCACGATGTTGTCGCGCAGCGTGCCGACGAAGACGTGGTGCTCCTGCGTCACCAGAGCCACCTCGGTACGCAGCACCTCCAGCGGGAGCTCCATCACGTCCACGCCGCCGACGTCGACGGTGCCGGTACGGGGACGGTTGATGCCAGCCAGCAGGCGTCCAAGGGTCGACTTGCCCGAGCCGGACGGTCCGACCACCGCCAGCCGCTCCCCCGGGCTCAGGTCGACGTCCACCCCGTGCAGGACGTCGTGGCCCTCCCGGTAGGCGAACCGCAGGTCGTGCCCCTCCAGGTCGGTGCCTGCGGGACGTGCCTCGCCCGGCGTCCGGTCGTCGGCCACGTCCGCGATCCCGAGCAGACGGGTGGTCCCGGCCAACCCGACCTGCATCCGGTCGAACACCTGGATCAGCCGGTCCATCGGCTCCACCAGGCTCTGGACGTAGATCGTCGCCGCCGTGATCTGGCCGATCGTCACCCAGCCCTGCGCATAGCCGACCGAACCGAGCACGACGACGGCGATCAACGGGAACTGGAAGGAGATGTCGAGCCAGATGAAGAACAGGTTCCGCAGGCTCATCGTGTACCGCTCCGCCTGGTTCGACTCGGCGATGTCCTCCTCGACGGCGTCGATCCGGCGTCCGGACAGGCCCAGCGCCTCGACGGTGCGAGCCCCGTCGACGGTCTCGGTCATGGTCGAGTTGATCCGGCTGTAGGTGCCGCCCTCTGTGATGTAGCCCTGCATCGCGTGCGACAGGTAGTGACGGGTGGCGAAGAACAGCACCGTCATCGTCACGAACACCGGCAACGCCAGGAACCACGAGTTGAGCATCAGCGCGACGATCGTCGCGGCCGCGGTCACCAGCGAGATCACGAACTGCGGGAACGCCCACCGGATCGCCTCGCTCATCTTGGAGACGTCCGAGGTGATCCGGGTGAGCAGGTCGCCGGAGGAGGCCGACTCGACCTTCCCGAGCGGGAGGTGCAGGACGGTGTCCACCACCTCCTCGCGGGCCGACGCCAGCAGGTCGTAGCCCAGGACCGCGGAGGCCCGCCGGGCGGCGAAGGTGAGCACCGACTGGGCGACCACCACGCCGACCACGCCGAGGATGATCGCGTCCACCACCGAGGTCTCGGCCTGCCCAGCCGAGACCAGGTCGACAAGGTCGCCCAGCATCCGCGGGACCACCAGCCCGGCCACGGCGGCGGCGGCGTTGAACACCAGGACGCCGGCCAGCCGGCCGCGACGGGTCGACATCAGCCGGCGGACGAAGCGGGCGGCGGCCGCATTGCCGGCCACCGGCAGGCCGCGTTCGGGTCGCCGCGAGGAGGTGTAGAAGGCCTCGGCGCGGGCGGCCCGCAGCCGGTGGCGCAACCGCCAGGAGTGGAGCCGGGCGCGCGGCGGCAGGCTGCGGTCGACCTCGAGCGCCGCGGGCACCCTCGCCGGGGCGGTGCCGTCGTGCCAGGTGTCGGCGGAGGTGGCGAGCAGGTCGGTCACTCGTCCTCCTCCATCCCGCGCGCCACGACCTGGCGGTAGCGTGGCTCGCTCTCCAGCAGCGAGCGGTGGCTGCCGCGGGCGACCACGCGTCCCCCGGCCACCAGCGCGACGTCGTCGGCGTGGTGCAACACCAGCGGGGAGCCTGTGACGACGACGGTCGTCCGGCCCCGTCGGTGGACCGGCAGCCGCTCGGCGATCCTGGCCTCGGTGTGGGCGTCGACGGCGGAGGTCGGCTCGACCAGGATCAGCACCGGCGGGTCGAGCAGCAGCGCGCGAGCGAGCACCACCCGCTGCCGCTGGCCGCCGGACAGGCCACGTCCGAGTTCGTCGATCCTGCCCTGCCAACCGCCGGGCAGGCCGTCGTAGACGTCCTCGGCGGCCGCCGCCCGGAGCGCCGCCTCCGCCTGCTGCCTGGTGTGGTTGCCGAGCGGGTCGACAGCGGTCTGGAGGGTGCCGGCGAACAGCTGGCTGGCGGTGTCGCTGACCACGACCCGGCGCCGGAGTTCGACCAGCGGCAGCCGGGAGTAGTCGACGCCGTCCGCCTCGACCCCCCAGGGACCGTGGCCGGCCTCGGCGTCGATCGCCGCGGCGGCTGCCCGGCGGGCGTCCCGCTCGGCCCTCGCCCGCCGGGCGGCCCGCCCCTTCAGGTCCTCGTCGTCGTCGACCACCGGCGCGGCACCCGGAAGGTAGCGGCCGAGCCGGTCGGCCAGCGCGGCCGACTCCTCGGGGTCGGCGCTGACGACGGCCAGGTAGCGTCCGGGCTCGACCACCAGCCCGGACTCGAGGTCGTGCAGCCGGGGGCTCTCCGCCAGCTGCTGCGTCCCCTCGGCCATCGGCACCTCGACGTTCAGCAGGGTGATGGTCTTGCGCGCCGACACCAGGCCGCGAACCCACTTCTGGGCGAACTCGAAGAAGGTGTGCAGGGGCCACACCATGAAGACCGCGTAGCCGACGAAGGAGATCAGTTCGCCGACGGTCAGCTCGCCGGCCATCATCTGGTGCGAGCCGAGCCACACCAGCACGACCAGCAGCAACCCCGCCAGCAGCACTCCGAGCGTCTCCGCCAGCGCCTGCCAGGTGGCGGTGGTGACGCCGAGGCGGCGGACCCGCTGCGACTGGCCGGCGTAGTTCGCCCCGAAAGTTGCCTCGCCGCCGATCCCGCGCAGGATCCGCAGGCCGGAGACGATGTCGGTCGCCATCGAGGTCAGCTCGCCGTTCTGGGTGCGCTCTGCGGTCTGGGCGGCGTTCAGTGGACGGAGCACGGGCGAGGTCGCGCCGACCAGCAGCGGGGCGGCGACCAGCACCACCAGGCCGAGCGTCGGCGAGGTGGTGAACATCAGCCCGCACACCAGGAAGAACGCGAACAGCGCCGCGATCGCCCGGCAGAACACCTCGAACACAGCCCCGAAGGTGTCCGAATCGGACGACGAGATGCTGAGCACCTCACCGGTCGGCAGCCGGCGGGACAGGACGTGGCCCAGCTGCCCGGTCTTGCGCACCACCAGCTTCTGGGTGCCGTAGAGCGCGATCAGCCAGCCCCGCACCGCAAGGGTGTGCTGGGCGATGCCGCCGGCGGCGCCGAACAGCACAACGACCGTCAGCAGCCCCGCCCAGGCCAGGGTGGCCTGCAGGTCGCCGGCGAGAATGCCGGTGTCGACCACCTTCCCGACCAGGAACGGGCTGACCGTCCCTGGGAGCATCCACACCAGTCCGAACAGCACGTTGACCGCCACCACGTCGGCCTGCACCCGCAGCGTCCACCACAGGAAGGCTGCGGGGCTGCGGGTGTCGGGACGCGAGGTCTCCGTCGACGTGTATGCGTCGACGGCCGGCGGGAAGTCATGCATAGCCGGGCAACGTTACGCCGATCCGCCCGCGACGTCATCCCGTGCCCCCCGCCGTGAACACCTGACTCACGGGGACGGTTCCCAAACCGACTCACCGGAACCGTCCCCAAACCGACTCACCGGGACGGTTCCCAAACCGACTCACCGGAACCGTCCCCAAACCGACTCACGGGGACGGTTCCCAACCCGACTCACCGGAACCGTCCCCAACCCGACTCACCGGAACCGTCCCCAACCCGACTCGCGGGGACGGTTCCGAGGCCGGTTCGCGGGGACGCACCCGGGGGGTACAGGGCGACCACCCGCATCCGGTGGTCGACTCCCCTCGCCGGGCGAAGGCCACGCACCTAGAATCGTCGCGCACCCGGCGGGAGGCCCCATGCAGATTGACTTCGCTCCGTCCGCCCGCTCCAGTGTGGGGCTGGAGTGGGAGCTCGCCCTTGTCGACGCGTCCACCCTCGAACTCGTCCCCGCGGCCGGCAGGATCCTGGACGCGGTCGGCTGGGACGACGACGCCCCGATCCGCAAGGAGTACCTCCAGAACATGATCGAGCTGGTGTCCGGTCCGCACCTGCGGGTGAGCGATGCCGTCACCGATCTCGCCACCCAGCTCGAGCGGGTCCGGCGGGTCGCCGAGCCGCTCGGGGTCCGGCTGCTCGGCAGCGGCACCCATCCGTTCAGCATCGCCAGCCAGCAGCAGCCCTTCGCCGGACCCCGCTACGACGTCGTCAAGGAGCGCACGGCCTACTGGGGACGGCAGATGGCGATCTGCGGCACCCACATCCACGTCGGCGTGGCCGACCGCGACCACGCCCTCCCGATCACCAACGGGCTGGCCAGGTTCTACCCGTTCTTCCTGGCGCTGTCGGCGTCCTCGCCGTTCTGGGAGGCGCAGGACAGCGGGTTCGCGTCCCAGCGCACCATGATCTTCCAGCAACTGCCCACCAACGGCCTGCCCTACCGGATGACCGCCTGGTGGGAGTTCGAGGCGTACGCCGCCGAACTGGCCGAGGTCGGCATGATCAACGTCCCCGGCGAGATCCGCTGGGACGTGCGCCCCGCGCCGAAGTTCGGAACCGTCGAGAACCGGACGGCGGACTCCGTCCCCACCCTCGGCGAACTCGGCTGCCTGGCGGCCATGACACAGTGCCTGGCCGAGTTCATCGCCCGCGACTTCGACACCGACCAGGTCGTCGAGGACCTCCCGCCCTGGCTGGTCAAGGAGAACAAGTGGCGGGCCGCCCGCTACGGCATGGACGCCGAGATCATCACCCCCGACCGGCCCGACCGGGTGCGGCCGCTGCGCAAGTACGTCGCGGAGTGGATCGACCGCCTGCTGCCCGTGGCGGCCGACCTCGACTGCGAGGCCGACCTGCTCTTCGCCGACGAGTTGTGCGCCGGCGGCACCAGCTACGAGCGGCAGCGCGCGGTCGCCGCCGAGACCGGCGGCAACCTGCGGGCGGTCACCGCGCGCCTGCTGGAGGAGACCGGCGCCGCCAGTCCGTTCGGCTGAACCGGGCCACCTCGGCCCGTCGGCGTGGCGAGACGGCGTCCGGACCTGCGGGACACCCGGCGACTGCCGCCGTCCCGACGGCTACCCTGTCGGCGTGAAGCCGTTCCTGCTGCTCGCCACCCGCGACCACGATGCTGCCGCGGCGGCCGAGTACCGATCGGTGCTCCGCCACACCGGCCTTGCCGCCGACCAGTTGCACCACCGAAGGGTGGAGAGCGCGCCGCTGGGGCCGGTCGTGCTCGACGACTACTCGGGGATCATCCTCGGGGGGAGTTCCTTCAACATCTCCGACTCGCAGAAGACCACCAACCAGCAGCGGGTCGAGGCCGAGCTGGCGGCGGTGGTCGACCGCGTCGTCGACCTCGACTTCCCCTTCCTCGGCATGTGTTACGGCGTGGGCACCGTCACCACCCACCTCGGCGGCAGGGTGGACCGCACCTACGCCGAGGCGGTCGGCGCGGTCCCTGTGACCCTGACCCCCGCCGGCGTCGACGATCCGCTGCTGGCAGGAATGGGGCCGGTGTTCCACGCCTTCGTCGGCCACAAAGAGGCCTGCAACGGCACCCCTCCAGGAGCCGAGCTGCTCGCCACCGGCGTCGACTGCCCGGTGCAGATGTACCGGGTCGGACGCAACGTCTACGTCACCCAATTCCACCCCGAGCTCGACGCCGACGACCTGGCCGCCCGGATGCGGATCTACCAGCATGCCGGCTACTTCGACCCGGCAGAGCTCGACGACCTGATCCGGATGGCCTACGACTCGCCGGTCAACGGCGAGCAGCACCTCGTGCTGGCGGCGTTCGTCCGCGAGTACGCCACGCAGCGGTGAGCGAAACGGACGCCGGACCGGATCCGCAGTGGGTGTTCTCCTACGGGACGCTGCGCCTGCCGGAGGTCCAGCAGGCAACCTACGGCAGGCTGCTGGACGGCGTGGACGACGCGCTGCCCGGGTATCGGGTCGAGCTCCTCGCGATCACCAACCCTGCGGTGGTCGCGCTCTCGGGGGCCGCCGAGCACCCGGTCGTCCGTCCCACCGGTGACCCGTCCGACAGCGTCCCCGGGAGGCGATTCGGGCTCACCGCCGCCGAGTTGGCGCGCACCGACCGGTACGAGTCCGCCGACTACACCCGGATCGGGGTGGATCTCGCCTCGGGAGTACGCGCCTGGCTCTACGTCGCGCGGTCCGACGCCGACGAGGACGCCTGAGGCCGGCAGGGGCGACCCGGACCCGTGCCGCGGTCAGCCGCGCAGGCGGTAACCGCGGAACAGCACGCCGTGCCCGGTCCCGAGCGCCCTTCCCTGTCCGGCCAGGAGCTTCGGGATGAAGTCGCGCGGGGCGGGGTGGTCCGGCAGGTCACCGAGGTAGGCGGCGTGCGCGTCCAGTGAGGCGACCGCCCGCTCGACGGCCTGCGGCGATACCGGCACGCCGTGGGTGGGACGGGTGTGGCCCGAGACCAGCAGCCAGTCGGCTCCCCACTTCGCCAGCCCCTCGGTCTGCGCGAGCTCGGGGAACACCCAGGTGTTGTCGGCATCACGGACGGCGTCCGCGGTCGCCAGCCCCGCTGCCCGGTGGTCGGCCTGGTTGAGCCCGTAGCTCGGCTCGATCTCCCACGAGCCGGTCACCACGACGTCCGGCCTGAACTGCCGGATCACCCGCGCGATGTCGCGGCGCAGGTCGAGGGAGTAGACCAGCACGCCGTCGGGGTGGTTCAGGATCTGGAGCCGGTCGACACCGACGGCCCGGCACGCCGCGCGTTGCTCGGCCGCGCGCAGCGGCCCGGTCTCGGCCGGCGGGCGCTGCATCCCGGCCTCGCCGGTGGTGAGCAGCAGGTAGGCGACCTCGATGCCGCGCGCCGTCCATTCCGCGACCGCCGCCGAGGTGCCGTACTCGACGTCGTCGGGGTGTGCAACGACGCACAGCACCCGGCGGAAGTCGTGGTCGGGAAGTGCCTCGAGAGTGCCGGCGTCCGGTTCGTCCATGCGGTCAGGGTAGGCCGCAGTCCTCACCCGGCAACAGGCCCCGATACCCCGGTTCGCGGGGACGGTTCCCAAGCCGGTTCACCGGAACCGTCCCCGGCGAGTCAGCGGTTCACGGGGACGGTTCCGAAACCGGTTCACCGGAACCGTCCCCGCGAGTCAGCCGGGGATCAGACCGGACGGGTCTTGGGCTGGCCCTCCAGGGTCAGGCCGGGATCGCGGACGACGACGTCACCCAGCACCTCGTCGATCCTCGCCATCAGCTCGGCGGGAATCACGACGCCGGCCGCCTTGACGTTCTCGGCCACCTGCTCGGGACGGGAGGCGCCGATCAGCGCGGCCGCCAGGTTGTCGTTCTGCAGCACCCAGGCGACGGCCAGCTGGGCCATCGTCAGGTCGAGCTCCGCGGCGATCGGACGCAGTCCCTGCACCCGCCGCAGCACCTCCTCCTGCTTGAGGAAGCGGGAGATCATCGACGCGCCGCCCTTGTCGTCGGTTCCGCGGGAACCGGCGGGGGCGGGCTGGCCGGGCAGGTACTTGCCGGTGAGGACCCCCTGGGCGACCGGCGACCAGACGATCTGCGAGATCCCGAGCTCACGACAGGTCGGCACCACCTCGTCCTCGATCACGCGCCACAGCATCGAGTACTGCGGCTGGCTCGACACCAGCTGGAACCCCAGCTCCGTGGCGAGGGCGTGACCGCGGCTGATCTGCTCGGCCGTCCATTCACTGACCCCGATGTACAGGGCCTTGCCCTGCCGGACGATGTCGGCGAATGCCTGCATCGTCTCCTCCAGCGGGGTCTCGTAGTCCCAGCGGTGGGCCTGGTAGAGGTCGACGTAGTCGGTCTGCAGCCGCTTCAGCGAGCCGTTGATCGACTCCATGACGTGCTTGCGGGACAGGCCGACGTCGTTGTGGCCGCGCGGACCGGTCGGCCAGTACACCTTGGTGAAGATCTCCAGCGACTCCCGCCGCTCGCCCTTCAGCGCCTCGCCCAGGACCGACTCGGCAGCGGTGTTGGCGTAGACGTCGGCGGTGTCGAAGCTGGTGATGCCGGCGTCGAGGGCAGCCCGGACGCACTGCGTCGCGACCTCGTTCTCCACCTGCGAGCCGTGGGTCAACCAGTTCCCGTAGGTGATCTCGGATACCTTCAGCCCCGAGTTGCCCAGGTAGCGGAA
>JAVHXR010000500.1 GCA_031119515.1 Propionicimonas sp. | reverse complement strand
TCGACACGGTGACCCGCGCGGGTGCGACGGTCGTTGGTCCGGTGCCGCTGCCGACGGAGAAGAACGTCTACGTGGTGATTCGTTCTCCGCACAAGTACAAGGACAGCCGCGAGCACTTCGAGATGCGGACTCACAAGCGTCTCATCGACATCGTGGACCCGACGCCCAAGGCGGTTGACTCGCTCATGCGACTCGACCTGCCCGCGGACGTCAACATCGAGATCAAGCTCTGAGGAATCCCGAGATGACAACGTTTACCAAGCAGGCTGCTGGCAGGCCGGTGACGGCGCTGCTCGGCACGAAGCTCGGCATGACCCAGGTCTGGGACGAAGCCGGACGCCTGGTCCCGGTGACCGTCGTGCGCGTGGGCACCAATGTGGTGACACAGCTGCGGACTGCCGAGAACGACGGCTACAGCGCCGTCCAGCTCGCCTTCGGCGAGATCGATCCGCGCAAGGTCACCCAGCCGCTGAAGGGCCACTTCGCCAAGGCCGGTGTGACTCCGCGTCGCTTCGTGACCGAGATCCGCACCTCCGAGGCCGACTCGTATGAGCTCGGCCAGGAGCTGAGCGCCAACGCCTTCGAGGCGGGCACGTCAGTCGACGTGGTAGGGACCACCAAGGGTAAGGGCACCGCCGGTGTCATGAAGCGCCACGGGTTCTCCGGTGTCGGCGCCTCCCACGGTGCGCACCGTAACCACCGCAAGCCCGGCTCCATCGGTGGTTCGGCTACGCCGGGCCGCGTGTTCAAGGGCATGAAGATGATGGGTCGCATGGGCCACGCCCGGAAGACCGTCCAGAACCTCACCATCCACGCGGTGGACGCCGAGAAGGGCCTCCTGCTCCTGACCGGAGCAGTCCCAGGCCCCAAGGGCGGCGTTGTCGTGGTCCGCACAGCAGTGAAGGGGGCCTGAGCATGAGCAGCACCCTGACGGTCGACGTCATTGACGCCACCGGCAAGAAGTCTGGCAGCGCAGATCTGCCCGCCGAGGTCTTCGACGTCGCGCTGAACGTTCCGCTTATCCACCAGGTGGTTGTGGCGCAGCGCGCCGCGGCTCGCCAGGGCACGGCGTCCACTAAGACCCGCGGCGAGGTCCGCGGTGGTGGTCGCAAGCCGTGGCGCCAGAAGGGCACCGGCCGTGCACGCCAGGGCTCGATCCGCGCACCCCAGTTCGCCGGTGGTGGCGTGGTGCACGGCCCGAAGCCGCGCGACTACAGCCAGCGCACCCCCAAGAAGATGAAGGCCGCCGCGCTTCGCAGCGCGCTGTCTGACCGCGCACGCTTCAGCCGTGTGCACGTCGTCAGTGGTTTCGTCTCGGGTGAGGCGCCTTCGACGTCAGAGGCACTGGCTGCTCTCGACCGGGTCACCACCGCCAACCAGGTTCTGGTGGTGCTCCACCGTTCGGACGAGCTGAGCTTCCTGTCGCTGCGCAACTCGCCCATCGTGCACGTGCTCTGGGCAGACCAGCTCAACACCTACGACGTCCTCGTCAACGACGATGTCGTGTTCACCGCGGAAGCACTGGAGGCGTTCCTCGCCCCGGCGGCCGCCCCGGCTGACGACGCCGAGGAGGAGAGCAAGTGAGCGCCAGCACCATCCACGAGAAGGACCCGCGCGACATCATCATCGCGCCGGTGGTCTCGGAGAAGAGCTACGGCCTGATCGATGAGGGCAAGTACACCTTCCTGGTGGACCCCCGCTCGAACAAGACCGAGATCAAGATCGCCGTCGAGAAGATCTTCGACGTGAAGGTGGACTCGGTGAACACCGCGAACCGCCTCGGCAAGCGCCGCCGGACCCGCCAGGGTTACGGCAAGCGTAAGAACACCAAGCGCGCGATTGTCACGCTCCGCGAGGGTTCGATCGACATCTTCGGCGAGGTGGCCGGCTGACCCGCCGGCCGTGAGGAAGAGGACCGACATGGCTATCCGTAAGTACAAGCCGACGACGCCTGGGCGTCGTGGCTCGTCCGTCGCCGACTTCGCCGAGATCACCCGCAGCACTCCGGAGAAGTCGCTCACCCGCCCCCTGAGCAAGACGGGCGGCCGTAACAACTCCGGCCGTATCACCTCCCGTCACAAGGGTGGTGGCCACAAGCGCGCGTACCGAGTGATCGACTTCCGTCGTCACGACAAGGACGGCGTTCCCGCGAAGGTCGCTCACATCGAGTACGACCCGAACCGGACCGCGCGCATCGCGCTGCTGCACTACGCAGACGGCGAGAAGCGTTACATCCTGGCACCGGCCAAGCTCAAGCAGGGCGACCTCATTGAGAACGGACCCGGCGCAGACATCAAGCCCGGCAACAACCTGCCGTTGCGGAACATCCCGCTCGGTACGGTCATCCACGCCGTTGAGCTCCGCCCCGGCGGCGGTGCCAAGATCGCTCGTTCGGCCGGCTCGTCAATCCAGCTGGTGGCGAAGGAGGGCGCTTACGCCCAGCTTCGTCTGCCTTCCGGTGAGATCCGAAACGTGGACCTCCGCTGCCGCGCGTCTATCGGCGAGGTCGGCAACGCCGAGCAGTCGAACATCAACTGGGGTAAGGC
>JAVHXR010000499.1 GCA_031119515.1 Propionicimonas sp. | reverse complement strand
GCGTAGCCGGGTGCACCCGGGGTCGTGGTGTAGGAGTTGCGGACCGCGGCATTCGGGTTGATCGGCTTGATGATCGTGTCCACGATCGCCTGGCGCGGGATGGTCTTCAGGAACGCCTCGCGAACCTTGCTGGCCTTCTCGGCATCGCCACCGTAGGAGGCGGGGTCGAACGGGCCACCGTTGTTGAAGGTCAGGTCGACGTGCTCGTAGGTGCCCTCGTCACCGGTGTACACCGAGACGCCCTGCAGGCCCTGCACCGCGGTCAGGATGTCGGCGGTCGCCTGCGGGGAGATCAGCTGGACCTCACCGTTCTCGAGCGCCTGGACGGCGGCCATCGGGTCCTCGTTGTAGCGGACGGTGATGGCGTTCACCTGCGGGACGAGCTTGCCCTTGTAGGCCTCGTCCTTGGTGAGGGTGAGGTACTGGCCCTTGGCGTACTCGGTGAGCGAGTAGGGGCCGGAGTGCACCAGCAGGTCGGCGTCGGTCGGCAACTGGGTGAAGTTCCAGTCCGAGTTCCAGACGTTGGAGATCTTGGACAGCGCCTCGTTGTCCTTGTTCTGGAAGGCGGCGATGATCGCGGCCTTGCCCTCGGTCGGGTCCTCGATGCCCAGCGCGCGCTTGGCGACGATGTGGGCGGGGAGGCCGGCACCGAAGGAGGCGATCAGCTGCTCCCAGTCGGCGAAGGGCTTGGAGTAGGTCACCGTGATGCCCTTGTCGCCCTCGAGCGCCGGGAAGTCGGTGATCAGGGCCATGCCCGGGGAGGAGGAGTCGAAGTACACCGAGCCGGCGTCGTTCGGCTTGATGGTGCCGTCCTCGTTGTACAGCGCCTGCGCGTCGTCACCGGTCACGGTGTTGTACAGGGAGCTGATGGCGCCGTAGGCCAGGATCGCGTCGGCATTGGTGACCGGCACACCGTCGGACCAGGTGGCGGTGTCTGCCAGCGTCATCTTCACGGTCAGCGGATCGTCCGACACCTTCTCGTAGGTGCCGTAGCCATCGTTGGTGACGATGTTCAGGCCCTTGTCGTAGTAGGTGAAGTTGTCCTGGGTGAGGTAGACGATGTTGGCGTTCGCGGTCGCGTTGCCGAACGAGCTGTTGTTGTTCAGCGAGAACAGCGGCTGGTTCCACATCACCGACACGCTGGTGTCGGTAGCCGCGGAGCCGGAGTCGGTCGGCGCCGGCGCCGGAGCCGGGGTGCAGGCGGACAGGGCGAGCGCCCCGCCAACGAGCCCCGCCACGACGGCGTAGAGCTTCTTGGTGCCCAAGGTTTCCTCCATTGCTTGTGGCGTCGCAGGACGAAACGGCCCACAGACGCCGTGATGAGCTTGCACAAACCTAGCTCGGTATCAAACTGTGAGCCAACTCACCGATGAGTGAGATCACGCATTGTTACCGGACCGCAACCTCAGCCGGCCGCGGAAATCGGCCCGCCTAACGGCGCCGGACCACCACGGTGCCGAGCACGAGGTCGTCCAGGCCGCGCCGCTCGGCCCCCACCACCACCGCGGGAAGGACGACGCACACCATCGCCGTGCGGGCGATCGAACGCCACCAGCCGAGCCCGCCGCCCTCCAGCCGGACCACCTCGACGCGGGCGATGATCTGGCCGAAACTGCCTCCGGCAAGGGCAGTCAGCACGGCCTTCTGGACGAAGAAGACCGCGAGGATCATCCAGGCCCGCCAGCCGCTCTCGCGCAGCACCCCGACGCCGAAGGCGAACACCGCCACCACCATCGAGGCGCCCCAGTCGAGCAGCAGCGCGGCGATCCTGGCCCGCCAGCTGGCCAGCGCTCCCCGTCCGGACTCGGGCAGCCCGAGCGACTGCCCAGGGTAGGTCTCGGTCTCCGCCTCGCTCATGCGCGGAGCCTACTTCGTCCGCGGATAGCACGCGGATGCCCGCGGACGCACCGGCTTAACGTGGCTGAAACATGGATGCAACTCATGGGTTACGCCTTCTCCGTACCGTTGCGTCGTCCATTACCCATGATTTGTGGAGGCACGATGTTCCAAGGCGCCGACGACCTGTTGGCCTACATCAAGAATGAGGGTGTCGAGTTCGTCGACATCCGGTTCTGTGACCTGCCCGGTGTGATGCAGCACCTGACCGTTCCCGCTTACGCCTTCGGCCCCGACGTGTTCGAGACCGGCATGGCCTTCGACGGGTCGTCGATCCGCGGGTTCCAGAAGATCCACGAGTCCGACATGACGCTGCTCCCCGATCCCGGCACGGCGTTCATCGACCCGTTCCGGACGCACAAGACGCTCGCGCTGAACTTCTTCGTGCACGACCCGCTCACCCACGAGGCCTACAGCCGCGACCCGCGGAACATCGCCCGCAAGGCCGAGGACTACCTCGCCTCCACCGGCATCGGCGACACCGCCTTCTTCGCTCCCGAGGCCGAGTTCTACATCTTCGACTCCGCCCGGTTCGAGACCAAGCAGCAGTCGTCCTTCTACTACATCGACTCCGAGGCCGGCGCCTGGAACACCGGTCGTGAGGAGGAGGGCGGCAACCGCGGCGCCAAGGTCAAGTACAAGGGTGGCTACTTCCCG
>JAVHXR010000049.1 GCA_031119515.1 Propionicimonas sp. | reverse complement strand
AGGAGCGGATCCAGGGAATGGGCGGCATCATCTCCGAGGTGGCGGGCTATCGGAACCTCTCCGGCGCGATCGGCTTCTCGTTCCGCTGGTACGCCACCGTGATGAACGCCAACCCCGGCATCCGGCTGCTCGCCGTCGAGGGTGTCGAGCCGAGCGTCGCCACGATCCGCGACGGCAGCTACCCGCTCACAGCCGACCTCAACATCGTCACCGCCGGCAGCGCGAACCCGCACCTCCAGGCGCTGCTCGACTGGACGGTGTCGGACGAGGGCCAGGCGCTGGTCGAGAGGGCCGGCTACGTGGGGCTGGGCTGAACCACCCCCGGGGGCGTTGACGCCGCCGGTCTCGGTGAAGATGATCGGTGCCACCAGCAACGGAGCCGGTCCTGGAGGGGTCATGCGCATCGCGGTCGTCGGCAGCTACGGCGTCGGGCTGACCATGCGGGTCGCGCGCACCCCGGAACCGGGGGAGACCCTGACCGGCGGGGTGTTCTCCTCCGGCCACGGCGGCAAGGGCTCCAACCAGGCGATCGCCGCAGCCAGGCTGGGCGCAGAGGTCGCGCTGCTCACCGCCGTCGGGCCGGACCCGTTCGGAGATCGTGCCCGCGAACTGTGGCGGGCGGAGGGCGTCGCCGCGGACAAGGTGGTGACTGCCGCCGCCTCGACGATGGTGGGGGTCATCGTCGTCGAGCCGAGCGGCGAGAACCGGATCGTGATCGCCCCCGGCGCCCTCGACCGGCTGTCGCCAGCCGATGTCGACGCATTCGAGGACGAGATCGCGGCCGCGGACGTCCTGGTGACCGGGTTCGAGATCCCGGTCGCGGTGGCCCGCCGGGCGCTGCAGCTCGCCCGCAGGCATCGCGTCCGGACGCTGCTCAACCCGGCTCCGGCGCCGCCCGAGCCGCTGGACGCCGAGCTGTGGGGGCTGGTCGACGTCCTCACGCCCAACCGGACCGAGGCGGCCAGGCTGACCGGCGAGCCGGGCCTCGACTCACCCCGGGCCTGCGCCGCCGCGATCCGTCACCGCTACCGCGGGATCACGATCGTCACCCTCGGGGGAGCCGGCTGCCTGGTCGACGAGCCGGGGGTCGGGCCCCGGCTCGTCCCGCCCGTCCCCGCGCGTCAGGTGGTCGACACCACCGGCGCCGGCGATGCCTTCGCGGGTGCCCTGGCGGTGGCGCTGGCACGCGGTGACGGGCTGGAGGCCGCCGTCCGGTTCGCGTCCGCCGCCGGAGCCCACGCGGTGGGCATCGCCGAGGTGATCCCGAGCCTGCCGCACCCCGGCGACCTCGCGATGCTGCTGGAGGCCGGCGGGTAGTCGTCCGAACCGCCCGGGATGGACGACACTGTCGCCATGGCACTCGATCCCGGCGTCCTCGACTCGCTCACCCCAGGTGGCATCGCCCCGTACATCCAGCACACCCTGATCGAGACCGGGACCACCCGCGACCGCATCCTGCAGCACGCCCGGGAGGCCGTCGAGTACGGCTTCAACGCCGCGATGGTCCCCGGCTCGTGGGTGCCGGATGTCGCCCAGGTCCTGCGTGGCACCGGTGTTCTGGTGGCCTCCGCCCTCGACTTCCCGACCTGTGGGGTCACCAGTTCGCGCGGCAAGGCGGCCGAGGCCCGGAGCCTGGTCGACCTGGGCGCCCGGCAGATCGACATCGGGGTGCAGGTCGGCTGGCTGAAGAGCGGCCTGTACGACCGCTTCCGCGACGACATCGCCGGCGTCGTGGCGGCCGGGGTGCCGGTCAAGGTCATGCTCGAGTTGCCGCTGCTCACCGCCGACGAGCGGGACGCAGCCGTCGAGCTGTCGATGGAGGCGGGCGCGGCCTACCTCAAGAACGCCAGCTCCGGCGCGGTCGAGGTCGCCAATCCGGCCTCCATCGCCTACCTCGCCGGCAAGGTCAGGGACGGGGTGCAGGTCAAGGCATCCGGCTCGATCAAGTCCTACGACCAGGCGGTGGCCCTGCTGCGGGCCGGTGCGGTCCTGCTCGGCACCAGCGCCGGCAAGGAGATCGTGACCGGGGCGAGCGCCGGCGACCCGGCGTACTGATCGGGGCGGACCCGGGGCGGCGCTAGGACGCGTGCCGCAGGAACTCGGCGAACCTCCGCTCCAGGCGCTCCCGGTCCGGCTGGTCCCGCCGTCGCGGCGGGACGGTGAGCGCCGTCCCGTGCATCTCCTGGATCCCGTGCCGGAGCATCGGCCCGTCCACTTCGGCAAGGAGGCGGTCGTCGACGCGCACGACGTAGTCAGGTGAGATCCCGACCATGTTCATGTCGAAGGCTGCGTGGTGGATCTTGCACAGGGCGAGGCCGTTCGACACCGCGGGAAGCCCCGCGGCATCGTGGTCAGGGGTGATGTGGGCGGCGTCCAGCAGCTCTCCGTGGCGCAGCCGGCAGATCGCGCAGCGGGTCTGGTAGGCGGCGATCACCCGTCCCCGGAACTCCGCCTGGTGGAGTCGCTGCTTCACCACCCGCTCGGCGTACCGGCGCTCCGGGCCGGCAGGGTCGCCGCTGCCGAGGAACCTCACACTCTCGTCGAGCGCGAGCAGGAACTCTCGCTGGTCGACCAGGTCCTCGACGACGTAGACCGGCGCGTACGGCACGTAGACCCCGTCGCGGACCTTGCGCAGGAGGATGATCGGCAGCCCGGTCTCGAAGGCTCGACGCAGCTTCGCGTTGTCGCCGTTGATCGAGCCCTCGCGATAGGAGTAGTGGAAGAGTCCGCCCTCGACCTCCCGGTCGGCGTACGGGCCGGTCGGTGAGCTGACGACGCTGAGGGTCGCCTCCATGTCGCGCGGGTTCCAGATCCCCCGCGCGGCGTCGATCACGCGGCGGACGTCACCGGTCGGCAGCGAGACGTAGGACAGGTCGGCACGGGTCACGAAGCCGCCGTTCTTGCCGGCGCGATCCATCACCGAGGTGATGATCAGGTCGCGCAGCGGCTCCGCGGTGGGCACAGCACGTTCCTACCAGGTGCGGCCCTCCCCGTGGGGTGGCGACACGGGATTCCGGCTCCTCGGGTGAAGTGAGCTGACAGGACTGTGTCGATGTGCCGGCCGCGCTGATGCGGGTTGGTCTCCGACCAGACCGCGAGCCGTGGCGGTGGCGGGCGACCCTTCCTCGCAAGCCGGCGAGCCGGCCCCGCCGCGCGCCGCGGGAGTGGTTCGCCCCGGGGACCCGGCCGGCCATTTCGACAGCCGCGGTGCGTGGTGTCGGCAGCGGGCCGTACCCTGAGCGTCGGGCAGCCGTCCGGGGCGAATCGAGTGACCAGGGGTGAGGAAGTTGAAGGCAGGGGACCTGCGTCCACTGGTCTATCTGGGTGGCGCGGTGGTGCTGTGGGGGACGAGCTTCGCCGTCACCAAGAGCGCCTACGCGGCGCTCCCGCCGATGTACGTCGTGTGGCTGCGGATGGTCATGGCGCTGGTGGCGTTCCTGCCGCTGCTGCCGCTGGTGAAGCGGCCCGACTACCGGCGGGGGGACTGGAAGCTGCTCGCGATGGCGACCCTCTTCATCCCCTGCCTCTACTTCGCCCTGGAGGGATCCGCGATCCAGTACACCACCTCCAGCCAGGCCGGGGTGGTCGCCGCCGTGATGCCGCTGATCGTGGCCGTCAGCGCATGGGTCGTGCTGCGCGAGCGGCCCGCCCGAGCCACGGTGGTCGCGGTGCTGGTCTCGATGGCGGGCGTCGCGGCGCTCTCCCTGGGCGGTTCCAGCCAGGCCAGCGCGCCGAACCCGGCGCTGGGCAACCTGCTGGAACTCGGCGCGATGGTCGCCGCCGCCGGTGCCACGCTCACCATCAAGCGGCTGAGCGAGCGCTACGACCCGTTGCTGATCACCGGGCTCCAGATGGCGGTGGGCAGCGTGTTCTTCGCTCCGCTCGCGCTCGCGTCCGGGCCGGTCGATCTTGCCGCGGTCCCGCTGCCGGCGTGGGCGGCGGTCGCCTACCTCGGGGTGGGCTGCGGGCTGGCTGCATTCGCCCTCTACAACTCGGGCCTGCGGCTGGTGCCGGCCACCCGCGCGGCACTCACCATCAACGCGGTCCCTGCCGTGGCGATGCTCACCGGCTGGCTCGCCCTCGGCGAGACGATGGCCCCGCTGCAGGTCGCCGCCTGCGGCCTGATCGTGGGTTCGGTCGTGTACGCCGAGCTGGGGGGACGGAACCGGGCGCGGCCGGAGGCACGCCCCGAGACGCCGGAACTGCTGCCCGATCCGCGCTGAGCGCGCTCCGGCCCGGTGCTACTCGGCCGGGTCGCCGCGCAGCTTCTCCCACCGGGCGCGCAGCAGGTCGACCCGGCCCGCGTTGCCCTGCAGGTCGAGGTAGCGCGGCCCGAAGCTGGCCAGCAGCGCGTCGTCCAGCCGGCGGACGGCGCCGGGCGGGTACCGGTAGCCCATCCGCTGGGTGACAGCGGCCGAGTCGACCGTGCGCAGCAGGTCGGCCAGCTCGCGCAGCGAGCTGATCCCGAGTTCCAGCAGCAGCCCCGAGATCCAGGTGTAGTGGTCGGTGCGCGACCAGCCGGCGTCGGGGTAGTGCCCGGCGAGGAAGGCGGTCAACTCCTGGTTGCCGATCCGGGAGTCGGATGCCTCCGGGCCGGTCTCCCCGGCACCGGCCTGCCGGCGCATGCTGTCCCGGATCACCTCGAATTCGCGGTCGGCGAGCTCGAGCAGCCCTGCCGCCAGCGTGAAGCGACGGTTCAGGTCCGGGGCCAGCGCCTCCGGGATCGTCCCCTTGTAGCGGATGTCGTGCTCGAACTCTGCCCAGGCATGCTGCAGCACCGTCCGGATCTGGATCTGCGCGCTGGCGACCCGCAGCCCCTCGGCCGAGGCCGACCCGAGCCACAGCGGGGACAGCTCCACCTGCAGGTGTCGGCTGACATACCCGAACCGGCCCTCGTCGGCGGCCAGCCGGCCCAGATCCTTGTCCGTCACCACCCCGAGCTGGTCGCGCACCAGGTCGGCGACGGCGGTGACGTCGCTGCTGACGTAGGTGATCACCCGGGCGCCGACCTGGTCGGTGATGTCGGCCAGCGGATCGGGATACAGCGTCCGTCCCGCCAGCATCCGGTCGGTCTTGGCCGCGAACGACTCCACGCCCTTGCCGCGCCAGGACACGTACTGGTAGTTGATGCCGGCATCGTCCAGCACGGTGGTGAGCCAGGCCGCCAGCCGGCGGGCGGCGTCCTCGACCCGCGGCTGCAGGCGTCGGTACTCCGAGACCGCCGCCCTGACGACCAGCGCCCGCTCCCGGTCCGGGTCGGGAGCCGGGGCGGCGACGGCCGCCGCGGCGGCGGCCTCCTCGGCCTGCTCGACGGTCAGCCGACGCCGCGGCGCGGGGACCAGCCCGTCGGGCAGGGTGGGGGTGACGATCCGGCCGGTCCCGGCCTCGCCGTAGCGGGTGACCGTCTCGGGTGCCCGATGCGACAGCAGCGCGACATAGGCGCACACCACGGCGTCGAGTTGGTCCTCCACCCGGCGCAGGTCGCTCTTGCGGGTGGCCCCGGCCACCGTCGCGACGACGGCCTGCCACTGGGCGCTGCCACCCACCCGCAGCGCGGGGCTGGCGGTCTCCAGGCTCTCCAGCAGCGCGACCATCCGCTGCATCTCCGCCCGCTGCACGGCGAGCGGCCGGGCCGAGCTCTGCTTGTACTTCAGCGTCCGGCCGAGCCGGAACAACGCCACCAGGGCCGCGTGCGGATAGACCTCCATCGCCCGGCGCCGGGTGGGGGAGTCGGGGTCGAGATCGAGCCCCAGCCGCCCCGCGACCCTGGCGGCGCGGGGGATCTGGCCGAACTCGGGTCGGGCGGTGTTCGTGGGATGCGTCCCGGCGTCGAACCGGGCGAAGTCCCGGTTGAGGGCGGCCTCGCAGGCCCGGTTGCCGGTCGGGTTGGTCACCACCAGCGGGGCGTCGATGCCGACCACGCAGTCACCGGCCAGGTGTCCGGCCAGGGCTCCGACGATCTCGTCGTCGGTGGTCAGCCGGGCCAGCTGGACGAGAGCCCCGTCCGCGTCGAGGACGGCGATCCCGGACGCCGCCCGCTCACCCCAGGCGAGGTCGATCCCTGCGAAGATCACCGCGCCCACCTCCTTCGGCCGTCCGGATCCGGCAGCAGGACGGTACCGTGCCCGGGCGCCCTCGCGTCGGGGCGGACCACGGAATCGCCGCCGGCAAGGCTGGACGCATTCTCGTCCCGATGCCCCGGCAACCCCGCCCGCGGCGGCCGAGTGGGGCGATCCGGGGCGCCAACCGGTACCGTCTGGGTGTGAACGACGAGACGATGGACGCCGCCGAGCCGTCCGGCTTCGAGGGACTCGGCCTGGACGAGCGGCTGCTGCGCACCCTGAGCGACATCGGCTACGAGAACCCGTCGCCGATCCAGGCGGCCACGATCCCGGCACTGCTCGAGGGCCGGCACGTCGTCGGCCTCGCCCAGACCGGTACCGGCAAGACCGCCGCCTTCGCGCTGCCGATCCTGCAGCGGCTCGACCCGAAGCGGAAGGCGCCGCAGGCGCTCGTGCTCGCCCCCACCCGGGAACTCGCGCTGCAGGTCTGCGAGGCGTTCCAGAAGTACGCCTCCCGGCTGCCCGGCATCCATGTGCTGCCGGTCTACGGCGGGCAGGGCTACGGCGTTCAGCTGAGCGCGCTGGCCCGCGGCGTCCATGTCGTGGTCGGCACCCCCGGCCGGATCATGGACCACCTCGAGAAGGGCACCCTCGACCTGACCCAGCTGCGGTTCCTCGTGCTCGACGAGGCGGACGAGATGCTCAACATGGGATTCGCCGAGGACGTCGAGACGATCCTCGCCGACACCCCGGCCGACAAGCAGGTGGCGCTGTTCTCGGCGACCATGCCGTCCCAGATCCGCGCGCTGTCGAAGAAGTACCTGACCGACCCGGTCGAGTTCCAGGTGAAGGGCAAGACCTCGACGGCGCCGAACGTGCGTCACCGGCACCTGCTGGTCTCGTTCCCGCAGAAGGTGGACGCGCTCACCCGCATCCTCGAGGTCGAGAACTTCGAGGGCATGATCGTGTTCGTCCGCACCAAGGGCGACACCGAGACGCTGGCCGAGAAGCTCCGCGCCCGCGGGTTCTCGGCGGCCGCGATCAACGGCGACGTCGCCCAGGCGCAGCGCGAACGGACGATCGGGCAGCTCAAGTCCGGCAAGCTCGACATCCTCGTGGCCACCGACGTGGCGGCCCGAGGGCTCGACGTCGACCGGATCACCCACGTCGTCAACTTCGACATCCCCACCGACACCGAGTCCTACGTCCACCGGGTCGGACGGACGGGGCGCGCCGGCCGCAGCGGCGACGCGATTTCGTTCGTCACGCCCCGGGAGCGGCGGTTGCTCGGGGCGATCGAGCGCGCCACCCGGCAGAGCCTGAGCCCGATGGAACTGCCCAGCGTCGAGGACATCAACGCCACCAGGCTGAGCCGCTTCGACGACGCCATCACCGAGGCGCTGGCCGCCGACCGGCTGGACTTCTTCCGCCAGGTCGTCACCCACTACGTCAACGAATACGACGTCCCCGAGGTGGACGTCGCCGCCGCGCTGGCGCTCAACCTGCAGGGCGACGAACCGATGCTGCTGGAACCCGACCCCGAGCCGGACCGCTACGAGCGGCCGCGGCGGGCGGAGCCGGACGGGGCTCCGGAGCGGCGCGACCGTCCCCGTCGCGAGGAGCGGGCCCCGCGTGCCGGGATGGCGACCTACCGGCTCGCGGTCGGCAAGCGCCACAAGGTGCTGCCCCGCCAGATCGTCGGGGCACTGGCCAACGAGGGCGGGCTGCAGCGGGCCGACTTCGGCCACATCGAGATCCGGCTCGACCACTCGCTGGTGGAACTGCCGGCGGACCTGCCGCAGCGGGTGTGGGACGCGCTGCGCTCCACCCGGATCTCCGGCAAGCTCATCGACCTCAGCCTGGACGGTGGCGGTCAGGGGCCGCGCACCGGTGGGAAGAAGCCGCGGACCAAGCGGCCCCGCTGAGGCCCGTCGGCCCCCGATCAGCACAACTGCGCAAGCTCGCTTCCCGACGCGACAACGCGCCCCCACCTACGCTGGGGCCACCTGTTCCGGAGTCGCCGCCGGGGTTTCTTTGGGGAGCCGGTAGGAATGCGGAGCCATGACCGTCGACGTCGCCTCGTCCTCGCCCCACCCGCGCCGCGACGCCGTCCGTGCCGAACTCGCCCAGCGCACCCGCAGCTTCACCGAACTCGCCCACGAGATCCGTTCCGCCGGCCTGAACGGCCGGACCCGCTGGTTCTACCTGGCGGTCTTCCTCGGCCTGGTTGCCGCGCTGGTGGCGGCGGCCGTCGGCATGGTGCTGCTGCGCGACTCCTGGTTCCAGCTGCTGATCGCGGCCGCCCTCGGAGTGGTGTTCACCCAGTTCGCCTTCCTCGGTCATGAGGCGTCGCACCGCCAGGTGCTGGCCTCGGGCCCGGCCAACGACCGGCTCGGACGCCTGCTCGCGACCGTCTTCGTCGGCATCAGCTATTCCTGGTGGATGAGCAAGCACACCCGCCACCACGGCAACCCGAACAAGGTCGGAAAGGACCCGGACGTGGCGCTCGGGCCGGTGGCCTTCACCGCCGAGGACGCCGCCACCACGACCGGCGTGCACCGCTGGCTGGTCCGCCGCCAGGGCTGGCTGTTCTTCCCGCTGCTGCTGCTGGTCGGGCTCGACCTCCACCAGGCGTCCTTCCGCAGCCTGCTCACCCGGCGTCCGCTCCAGGGGCGCGGGATCGAGATCGGCCTGATCCTCGGCCGCTTCGCCGTCTACCTCGGGTTGCTGTTCTGGCTGCTGCCGGTCGGGCTGGCGTTCGCCTTCCTCGGCGTGCAACTGGCTGTGTTCGGCGTCTACATGGGCGCCAGCTTCGCGCCGAACCACGTCGGGATGCCGATCGTCCCCGCCGACCAGCGGCTGGACTTCCTCGACAAGCAGGTGCTCACCTCGCGCAACATCACCGGCGGCTGGTGGATGACAGCCCTGATGGGCGGCCTGAACTACCAGATCGAGCACCATCTGTTCCCGAGCATGCCCCGGCCCCACCTCAGCCGTGCCCGGAGGCTGGTCCGGCAGCACTGCGCCGAACTCGGCGTCCGCTACACCGAGACCTCGCTCGCCCAAGCGCTGGGGATCGTGGTGCGGCACATGAACGAGGTCGGCCTGGCGGCGTCCCGGACGTTCCGGTGCCCGACCGCGGCCGCCATCGGCGGTCCCTGAGCGACCTGGCCCGCCGCGACCGGGCAGGTGTCGAAGGGGGGTTCGGGTGTCCCCGCCCGAGGAAACACAGGGCGGGGGAGACGCGCCGCGGGGCGGGCTGCAGGACGATCGGCTCGTCGCGCTCGAGGGGTCGGCCCGGCTTGCGGTGAGGACCGCCGAGACGGTGCCCGGCGGGCCTGTGCGATACTGGGGGCAGGACGCGAGCGTCGCGTCCCCGCATCGCACCACACTCCGCACCGCGCCGGTGGCTCCCACCGAGGACGCGGCGGACCCGGATCGTGGTGACCATCTCAAGGAAGCAGCTTCTCCTCGTGCCCGAATCGCACCCTGCCCCCGCGTCGTTCGCGTCGCTGGGGGTTCCGCAACGGTTGATCGACCCGCTCGCCCAGCGCGGTGTGGTCTCGCCGTTCCCGATCCAGACGGCCACCCTCGACGACACCCTCGCCGGCCGGGACGTCCTCGGCCGTGGCCGGACCGGCTCCGGCAAGACCATCGCGTTCGCCGTGCCGCTGGTCGCCCGGCTGGCCGGGCTGGTCCCGTCCGGCGCCCGGATCCCGCGGCGCAGCCGTGCCGGCGCGCCGCGAGGCCTCGTCCTGGCCCCCACCCGCGAACTCGTCAACCAGATCCTTGCCACCGTCGAGCCGCTCGCGGCGGCCGCCGGTCTCAGCGTGATGACGGTCTTCGGGGGCGTCAACCAGGCCGGCCAGGTGCGCAGGCTCCGTCAGGGCGCCGACATCGTGGTGGCCACGCCGGGACGGCTGGAGGACCTGATGGCCCAGGCCCACCTGACCCTCGACGACATCGCCGTGGTGGTCCTCGACGAGGCCGACCACATGGCGGATCTCGGCTTCCTGCCCGCCGTGACCAGGATCCTCGCCGCCACGCCGATGGGCGGCCAGCGGCTGCTGTTCTCGGCAACCCTCGACAACGGCGTGGACAAGCTGGTGAAGCGGTTCCTCGACCGTCCCCTGGTACACAGCGTGGACACCGCACTGTCCCCGGTCGCCGCGATGACCCACCATGTCTTCGTCGTGGCCGACCCCGGCCTGAAGCGCCAGGTGGTCCGCGAACTCGCCGGCGGCGTCGGGCGCCGGCTGCTGTTCAGCCGCACCAAGCACCAGGCCCGCAAGCTCGCCCGCGAACTGACCGCCGACGGCATCCCGGCTGTCGAGCTGCACGGAAACCTGTCCCAGAATGCTCGCGAGCGAAGCCTGAAGGCGTTCGCCGACGGTGACGTCCAGGTGATGGTGGCGACTGACATCGCGGCCCGCGGGATCCACGTCGACGGCGTGGAACTGGTCGTCCACGTCGATCCGCCCGCCGAGCACAAGGCCTACCTGCACCGGTCGGGCCGCACCGCGCGCGCGGGCAACGAGGGCGACGTGATCACGCTCGTCCTGCCCGACCAGCGCAAGGACTTCCAGGCGCTGGCCCGCGCGGCCAGGATCTCGGCGTCGCCGACCGAGGTGCGACCGGGCGATCCCCGGCTCCGCGTCCTGGCCGGCCCCGGCGCCGATCCGGTGGCACCCCAGGACGCGCCGCCGGCCGCTGCCCGCCGAGGTGACGGTGCGCCGACGCCGCCGTCTCCGGGGCGGTCGTCCCGGCGGCGCGGCCCGGCCGCCGTCCATGGC
>JAVHXR010000498.1 GCA_031119515.1 Propionicimonas sp. | reverse complement strand
TGTCGGAACCACGCAAGAGTAGGGACGTGCTCGCAATCGTCGCTCCCGGCCAGGGAGCCCAGGCCCCGGGCTTTCTGGCCCCGTGGCTGTCCGACTCCCGTATCGCCGACCGGCTGGCGTGGCTGTCAGCCGTCGCCGGGCTCGACCTCGCCCACTACGGCACCGAGGCCGACGCCGAGACGATCCGCGACACCGCGATCGCCCAGCCGCTGCTGGTCGCGGCAGGACTGGTGACCGCGCCGGAACTGTTCGGGGAGGCCGGGGACGGCTTCGACGCCGTCGGCGTGGTGGCCGGGCACTCCGTCGGCGAGATCACCGCCGCCGCCCTGGTCGGGGTCCTCAGCGCAGAACAGGCGATGGTCCTGGTCCGTGAGCGCGGAGCCCAGATGGCGGCGGCGAGCGCCGTCCGTGCGACCTCGATGACCGCCGTCGTGGGCGGCGACGCCACCGAGGTGCTCGCCGCGATCGAGGCGGCGGGGCTGACCGCGGCCAACAACAACGGCTCCGGCCAGATCGTCGCCGCCGGCACCGTGGAGCAACTCGCGACGCTCGCCGCGGCACCGCCCGCCCGGGCCCGGCTGATCCCGCTGAGCGTCGCCGGCGCCTTCCACACCGTCCACATGGAGCCCGCCGTCGCGCGCCTGTCCCGGCTGGCCACCGCCATCACCGCGGGCGACCCGCGGGCCAGGCTGCTCTCCAACGCCGACGGGGCCGTCGTCGGCAGCGGCCAGGAGTACCTCGGCCGGCTGGTCAACCAGGTGGCCAACCCGGTCCGGTGGGACCTCTGCCTGCAGGCGATGGCCGGGCTCGGCGTCACCGGCCTGCTGGAACTGCCGCCGTCCGGCACCCTCACCGGGATCGCCAAACGCAACCTCAAGGGCGTCGACCTGTTCGCCCTCAATACTCCAGACCAGATCCCGGCCGCACGCGAGTTCGTCGCGGCCCACACCGGAGGTGACGCCGCATGACCGGCCTCAAGGCAAGCGTCGGCTCGCCCTACGCACGCATCCTGTCGGTGGGGTCGGCTGTGCCCAGCCGGGTGCTCGACAACGAGCAGATGGTGCAGCACATCGACTCCTCCGACGAGTGGATCCGGCAGCGCACCGGCATCACCGAGCGTCGCTGGATCGCCGAGGACGAGAACCTCGAGACCCTGTCGCTGGCCGCGGCCCGGCAGGCGATCGAGCGGGCCGGGCTGACCGCGTCCGACATCGACGCGGTGCTGCTCTCGACCGTCTCGCACTTCCGCCAG
The DNA here is from genome assembly GCA_031119515.1 of Propionicimonas sp. GTDB lineage: Bacteria > Actinomycetota > Actinomycetes > Propionibacteriales > Propionibacteriaceae > Propionicimonas. The sequence goes on along the minus strand of JAVHXR010000498.1, from coordinate 1,317 downwards.
ACCCCGGCCCTGGCGCCGCAGCTGGCCACCTCGCTCGGCATCGTGGACGCGGTCGCCTACGACATCTCCGCCGCGTGTGCGGGCTTCTGCTACGGGCTGGCACAGGCCGAGGCGCTGGTGCGGGCCGGCCAGGCCAGGCACGTCCTGGTGATCGGGGCCGAGACGCTCAGCCGGATGACCGACGTGACCGACCGGGCGACCGCCTTCCTGTTCGCCGACGGCGCCGGCGCGGTGGTGGTGGGGCCGAGCGAGACCAACGGGATTGGCCCGGTGGTGTGGGGATCGGACGGCGCGCAGGCCGACGCGATCTGGCAGACCGAGAGCTGGGAGGGTGCTGTCGAGTCCGGCACCTGGCCCGCGCTCGGCATGAACGGCCGCGCGGTCTTCAAGTGGGCGACAGGGTTCATCGCCGGAGCCGCGTCCCGCTGCCTGGAGGAGTCTGGCGTCAGCCCCGACGAGCTCGACGTCTTTATCCCGCACCAGGCCAACAACCGGATCACCGACACCCTCTTGCGCTACCTCAAGTTGCCCGAGAAGGTGGTCGTGGCCCGCACCATCACCGGCTACGGCAACAACTCCGCCGCGTCGATCCCGATCGCGATGGAGTCGCTGCTCAGCTCGGGCGAGGCCAGGAGCGGCCAGACCGCCCTGCTGATCGGCTTCGGCGCCGGCCTGGTCTACGCCGGGCAGGTCGTCACCCTCCCCTGAGTCCCCGGCACCGCCGGACCAGTCACCAGAAATAGAAGGAGAAACCCCAGATGGCCACCACTGAAGAGATCCGCGCCCAGCTCGCCGAACTCGTCAACGACGTCGCCGGCGTGCCGGTCGACGAGGTCCAGCTCGACAAGTCGTTCGTCGAGGACCTCGACGTGGACTCGCTCGCCATGGTCGAGATCCTCGTCGGCTGCGAGGAGAAGTTCGGCGTGACGATCCCGGACGAGGAGTCGAAGAACCTCAAGACCGTCGGCGACGCCGTCGCCTTCATCGAAGCGCACCTGTAAGCCCATGACCGAGATCGTGATCACGGGGATGGGGGCCACCACCCCGCTGGGTGGTGACCTCCCCTCCACGTGGCAGGGGCTCCTCGCCGGCGAGTCCGGCGTGGTGCGGATCACCGAGGACTGGGCCGCGGAGCTTCCCGTCCAGATCGCCGCCTACGTCAAGGTGGATCCGTCCGAGCGGATCGACCGGGTGAAGGCACGCCGCCTGGACCGGGCGACCCAGCTCGCGCTGATCGCCGCCCAGGAGGCCTGGACCGACGCCGGCTACGACTGGGAGAGCACGGGCGACCTCGATCCGCTGCGCCTGGGCGTGTCG
>JAVHXR010000497.1 GCA_031119515.1 Propionicimonas sp. | reverse complement strand
CGCAATCGCAATTGCACTGGTCGGTGCGATCGTCGGCGAATTGCCGACCGGCGCCCAGGCCGGCATCGGCGCGCGCCTGCTCAACGGTTCCTATTACGGCCAGACCATCCAGATCTGGGCGGCGCTGTTTGCCGCGGCGATCATGTCGGCCGGGCGGGAGGTCTCCACCTCGGCCAGTTCGGGATGGGTCTTGGGCAGGAACGAGGGGTAGGTGAGCGCCTCCCTGTCGAGGTTGGCGATCGAGAACAGCCCGGTCAGGTCGAGCGGCCCTGGCAGCCGGAACACCTCCTTCTCGGAGATGTCGAGTTCGCTGACCAGCAGGGCGAGCATCTTGTCGTCGATGTCGTCCTCGACCTCGAGCCGGACCGGCGGGCGTCCGACCTTGCGGCGCAGCAGTTCCTTCTCGAGTGCGAACAGCAGGTTCTCGGCGTCGTCCTCCTCGACCTCGAGATCCTCGTTGCGGGTCACCCGGAAGGTGCTGTGCCCGATGATCTGCATCCCGGAGAACACCTCGTTGAGGTGGCGGGCGATGACGTCCTCGAGCGGGACGAAGCGGCCGTCGCCCAGCGGCACGAACCGGCTGAGGATGGTCGGCACCTTGACCCGGGCGAACTGGCGGGCGCCGGTGACCGGGTTGCGCAGCAGCACGGCCAGGTTCACCGACAGCCCCGAGATGTAGGGGAAGGGGTGGGACGGGTCGACCGCAAGCGGGGTGAGCACCGGGAAGATCCGGGACTCGAACAGCTCGGTCATCCGGGCGCACTCGGCGGGCGTCAGCTGGTCCCAGCGGAGGATCTCGATGCCGTGCTCGGACAGGGCGGGCCGGATGTCCTCGGCGAACACGGCCGACTGCTCGGTGACCAGCTCCCTGGTCCGGTTCAGGATCGCGTCGTGGAGTTCGCGGGGCAGCACCCCGGAGGGGGTGGGGACGGCGACGCCGGCGGCGATCCGGCGCTTCAGTCCCGCCACCCGCACCATGAAGAACTCGTCCAGGTTGGAGGAGAAGATGGCCAGGAACTTCGCCCGCTCGAGCAGCGGCACCCGGCGGGAGTCCTTGGCGAGGTCGAGTACCCGGTTGTTGAACGCGAGCCAGGACAGCTCGCGGTCGCTGAACCGGTCGGCGGGGAGGTCGGGCAGGCCGACGCCGTCGACGGTCTCCTCGTCCTCGACGTAGGTCATCGTCACTCCTTGCCCGCGGGCACGTAGAGGACATCGCGATGGGCGATCCCGAAGCCGGCGGATTCATACATTTGTACCGCGACGCTATCAGCACTGTCGACGTACAGAATCACCCTCCGGCAGCCGGTTCGGGCGAGGTGGTCGAGGCCGGCGGCGAGCAGCCGGCGGCCCAGCCCGCGGCCCTGCGCGGCGGGGTCGACGCCGATCATGTAGACCTCACCGGTGTCGTCCGGGTGGCGCTTGGTCCAGTGGAAGCCGAGCACCCGGTCGTCCTCGACGGCCAGGATCAGGCCGGTGGGGTCGAACCAGTCCTCCGCGGTCCTGGCGGCCAGCCCGGCGGCGTCCAGGCCGCCCTGCTCGGGGTGGTGGGCGAACGCCGCGGCGTTGACGGCGAGCAGCGCGTCGGTATCGGCGGCGGTGAACGACCGCAGCCGGACGCCGTCCTGCGGCGGGGGGACGGCGCCCGGCCCGGCCGGGGCGGTCCACAGCGCCCGTTCCATCACCAGCAGTGCCCGGCCCGCGACCAGTCCGAACCGGCCGGCGAAGCCGCGGGCCGGGGCGGCGTCGCGGAACGCCCACAGCCGCAGCGGCGCGTCCACGGCCAGGGTGGCGGCGAGCGAACTGCCGATGCCCTGCCGGCGTCGGGCGGGATCGACGACGAGCTGCGCGGTGGCGTGCTCGAGGCTGTGGATGAGGTAGGCGATGGACAGGCCGCCATCGGTGACGAGCAGGTGCCGGGCGGAGGCCGAGGAGCGGGTGAGCCGGGCCTCCTCGTTCAGCGGGTCGAAGCCGTCGGCGGCCTCGGCCCGGCGGGCGAGCGCGTCCACGGCAGCGGCCTGCTCAGGGGTCAGCGATTCGAGCCACACCGCCTCAGGCTAGCCCGCCCGCCGCGAACCCCGGCGAACGCGGGCGACTGCGGGACTCCGGCGAGCCGGCGCGGGTCAGCGGCGCGGGCCCTCGGGGGAGAAGCGGTAGCCGACGTTGCGGACCGTCCCGATCAGCGACTCGTGCTCGGGGCCGAGCTTGGCCCGCAGCCGCCGGATGTGGACGTCGACGGTGCGGGTGCCGCCGTAGTAGTCGTAGCCCCAGACGTCGGCGAGCAGGTGCTCGCGGCTGAACACCCGGCCCGGGTGCTGCACCAGGTACTTCAGCAGTTCGAACTCGGTGTAGGTCAGGTCGAGCGGTTCGCCGTCCTTGACCGCGGAGTAGGCGGCGTCGTCGATCACGATGCCGCCGGAGGAGATCAGGCCGTCGTTGGCGGCGGAGCTGACCAGCAGCCGGATCCTCGCCTCGAACTCGGCCAGCCCTGCGGTCTCGACGATCACGTCGGACAGCCCCCAGTCCGACGACACCGCCGCCAGCCCGCTCTCGGCGAGCACCAGCAGGAGCG
>JAVHXR010000496.1:1576-2579 GCA_031119515.1 Propionicimonas sp. | reverse complement strand
GTCTCGACCCCTCCGGACTGAGTGTCCTGCGCTCAGACGGTACCCCCGTCTCCACCACCCCCTCAGCACCCTCCCTGTCGTTATTCACCCTTGAGCAGGTCTCAGGGAGCTGGCAGGTGGTCGGACGCACTCAACCAGATGACCCCCAATGCAATGAGGAGAGCGACGATGCGCGTTGAGACCACCAGGCGCCGTCATGGCGCCCCCTCCCGGCCCGGCTACCGCACACGGCAACGCGTCGCGGCCTTCGCCGCCGCCGTCATGGCGCTGGCAACGATCCTTGTGGCGCTTCCTGCCACGAGCGGAGCCGACACTGCCTCCGCGGTCGGGACAGAATCCACACCGGCCGTGGATGGACTCACCCCCGAGACAGCCGCCGCCTCGTGCTGGGAGATCAAGCAGCTCTCGCCAGCAGCCGCTGACGGGGTCTACTGGCTCCACACTCCCGCGCTCGGGGAGGCGCAACAGTTCTACTGCGATCAGAGCACAGACGGCGGCGGCTGGGTGCTCGTGGGACGTGGCCGCGAATGGTGGTCGAACTCGAACGAGGGCCGAGGCGAAGCCGCTGACGTATGGAGCCAGCCCAGCGGCCCTTCCGCCTTCGCCCCGCGTCAACTCTCCTCACGCACCATCGGCGCGCTCCTGGACGGCGGGCGCGTCGATGCCCTGCCTGACGGAGTCCGACTGCGCCGCGCCACCAACACCGCCGGGACCAGCTGGCAAGAGGCCCGATTCACCTTCCGCTCCGCGCGTCAGGACTGGAGCTGGCAGTTCTCCAGCCTGACCCAGATCGACCGGTGGCGGATCGGCACCTCCTCTGGTTCAGGCGGCACAACCGCCGACTTCGGCACCGGATCCGGGACCTCACGTATAGACACCCGCATCGACGGCACCCGCTCGTGGGCCCCAGGCTTCGGCTTCGGCTCCGGCACCCGCGGCGACCCGGCAGCGTCCAGCTACCTGTGGAGTCCTGCCACGAACCGCGGCTACGCCCGACCCTTCA
>JAVHXR010000496.1:0-1566 GCA_031119515.1 Propionicimonas sp. | reverse complement strand
CCCTTCACCCAGGTGTTCCTGCGGCCGCAGCTGCGTTCAGCCGATGTGTTCGAAGCAATCGGCGCCGATGGCCTACCGGCAGTGGGCGTCGCCGACTCCGTGGCGCAGAGCTACCCGCTCCCCACCAGCTGGTCGGTGTCGGGCCTGGGCGCCTCAGGCACCGGGGAACTAAACACCGAGGTAGCCGACTTCGCCGAAATCGATGGCGTCATGTACGTGGGCGGGAACTTCCGCTACGTGCAACGCAACGCCGCTGGCACAGACCGGGTCGAGCAGTCCTACCTGGCGGCGTTCGACGTTGAGACCGGAGCATGGATCCCCGGGTTCCGACCCGTGCTCGACAACCAAGTGAAGGCACTTGCCGCACTCCCCGACGGCTCACTCGCAGTCGGAGGCGCGTTCAGCACAGTCAACGGAGCCTCCTCACCGGCCTTCACCGCGCTCGACCCCACCACCGGCGAGGTCGTCTCAGCTCTCGACACCCGACTCATCAACTACACCGGCGGCGTGCCACCAGCCGTGCGCAGTTTCGATGTGCAGGACGGGTACCTCTACATCGGCGGACGGTTCACGCACATGACCGGCGGTGGGCGTCCCAATGAGGTCTACCTGCGCAACCTCGGCCGCATCGACGTCACCAACGGACGCCCCGACGCGTCCTGGCACCCGCTGCTGGACGGCACCGTGGTGGACGTGGACGCCTCGGATCGGGGCGATCGGGTCTACGCGGCCGGCTACTTCGGCCTGAGTAACTGGGACACCACCACACTCCGAGCCGGGGCCTTCACAGCCGCCGACGCCACGGTCGTGCCGTGGTCAGTGAACTTCTCGAACACAAGCGGGGGGCGTATCGGCTACCAGCAAGCGGTCCGCGAGGTCGGAGATCGAGTGTGGCTGGGTGGTTCGGAGCACATGCTGTTCAGCTACGACCGCGACACCATGGCCGAACTCAGCACCAACATCACCCAGAACGGTGGGGACTTCCAGTCGATCGCCGACGACGGCGACCATGTCATCGCGGGATGCCACTGCTCGGAGAACGTCTATCAGGGTGCCCGCTGGTGGCCAGACATCCGTGACTTCTACCGAGCCGAGCACATCAACCAAGCGGGCTACTGGCGCGCAGACACCGGCGCGTTCGTCCCCGACTTCAGCCCCACGCTCAGCATGCGTGAAGGGTCCGGAGCCTGGGCCATCACCCGGGCCAGCGACGGGTCGCTCTGGCTCGGCGGCGACTTCACCCATGCCAGAGCCCGCAACACCAACAACCAGTGGACCGGCGGTTTCGTCCGCTTCGGTAGCCGCGACACCACGCCGCCGGAGGCACCGAGTGACCTGGTCGTGAGGACCCTGGACAACCAGGACACCCTGACCTGGCAGGCCCCGGGCGGCCAGGACGACACCGTGCGATACGAGGTGCTCCGCCAAGACCGGGCGATCGCTTCCACCACGAACACGACCCTGACCCTCCCCAGGGCCGGGGACGACCCGGGGTACGTCGTCCGTGGCGTGGACGCTGCCGGGAACCGTTCGAGTCGCGCGGCCGTGGGCACGTCCACGGCGGCG
>JAVHXR010000048.1:770-10981 GCA_031119515.1 Propionicimonas sp. | reverse complement strand
TCGGACGTCGTCGGGGGCGCCATCCTCGACGCCGGTCCGGATGATCGCGGGGAGGTCGCGGCCGGAGGCGGCCAGGAGCTGGCGGGCGCGGCCGAGCGTCCAGGCCAGCACCTCGCGGCCGATGCCCTCGCGGCGGCGGTCGGGATGGACCGTCCCCTCGGCTATCACCCTGAGCACCGTCTCGTCGCCGGGCAGGGTGTGGGCCAGCGCGTACGCCCTGGCCACGCCCCCGGGGTCGTGGCCGATCAGGGAGTTGCGGGGAAGGTCGAGCCACGGCTCGGCGAGCCGGTCGGTGATCTCGTCCAGCGACCACCGGAACGGTGCCCCGTCGGCGGCGAAGCCGGCGTTCTCCAGTTCCAGCAGCGCGGCCGCGTCCGCCTCGGTCAGCGGGCGCCAGGCCAGGCCGCCGGCCGAGGGCGGCGACAACCGGTCAGGTGCGCCGGCGCGCTCGGCGAGCGGGGCGGAGGGGGAGGCCGTCATGGCCACAGGGTAGTGACCGGTCCCCGTGCCGGGACAGCCCGCCGGAGCTCACCAGCGCGGGATCCCCAGGCTCACGAGCAGGTCCTCATGCAGCTGGAACCACACCGAGTGGTAGGAGTCGGTCCGGTCGGTGACGGCGGCGGTGTCGCCGGCCCTGGCCCGGTCGAGGGCACTGGCGAGCCTGGCTCCGTAGGGGTGGAATCGGGTCAGGGCGCCGGACAGGTCGGCGCACAGCCGCTGGGCCAGGTCGTCGAGCGCAGCCAGCCGGCGGAGCACCTGGGCGTCGTAGCCGGGGTCGGTGTGGTCGTTGAGCTCGCTCGGCAGCCGTGACCGCAGCTGCCAGTCGGTGCAGGCCTCCAGCACCTTGGGGTTCAGCTCGCCGAAGTCCTCGTGGGCGCGCTCCACGGCCGCGCGGGTGCCGCTCTCGGCCAGTTCCCTCGCCAGCCGTGCGGCAACCTCGCCGCGTCCGGCATCGGTCAGCGCCCAGCCGGCGAACGCGCCCCGGGTGTAGCCGACCAGGCCGGCGATTCCCAGGTCGATCAGCTCCGACTCGACCTCGGCCAGCGGGAGGCGGACGGCGTCGGCCACCCTGGTCGCGGGGGCGGCGCCGACGCAGCGCAGCCCGTGCAGGACGACGAGGGCGGGATCACTGCGGTACGGGGCCACGCCGCGATGGTAGTCAACCGGGCCGAAACACCGGTGGTGGTCCGTTCGGGCAGCGCGTGGCGAAAAGTTCGGGTAGCTTAACTTTCGTGGACAAGACGGCACCGCTTGCGCCGGCCCCTTCCCGCCCGCCGACCGGCGGACGGGCCTCCCGGCTGCCCTGGCTGTGGGGCCCGGCCTTCGTGGCGGCCATCGCCTACGTCGACCCGGGCAACGTCGCTGCGAACCTCACCGCGGGGGCCAGCTATGGCTACCTGCTGGTGTGGGTGCTGGTCGCGGCGAACGGGATGGCGGTCCTGGTGCAGTACCTGTCGGCCAAGGTCGGCCTGGTCACCGGCCGGAGCCTGCCGGAACTGCTGGGCGGACGGCTGCGCCGCGGCCCGCGGCTGCTCTACTGGGCGCAGGCCGAACTGGTCGCCGCGGCGACAGACCTGGCCGAGGTGCTCGGTGGCGCGATCGCGCTCCAGATCCTCTTCGGGGTGCCGCTGGTGCTCGGCGGCCTGATCGTCGGCGTGGTGTCGATGGTCCTGCTGGCGATCCAGTCCCGGCGCGGCCAGCGTCCCTTCGAGTTCGTCGTGATGGGGCTGCTGCTGGTGATCACGATCGGGTTCGTCGCCGGCCTGTTCGTCAGCGACGTCTCCTGGTCGGACGCGGCGGCCGGGCTGGTGCCGCGGTTCGACGGCGCCCAGTCGGTGCTGCTGGCAGCCGGCATGCTGGGGGCGACCGTGATGCCGCATGCGATCTACGTCCACTCCGCGCTCGCCAGGGACCGGCACGGCCTGCGGGCAGGCGAGGAACTCTCGCGGCTCCTGCGCGCCACCCGCTGGGACGTGGTGGCGTCCATGGTCGTGGCGGGGGCGGTGAACATCGCGATGCTGCTGCTCGCCGCCGCCAGCCTTCAGGGGGTCGGCGGGACGGACACGATCCAGGGCGCGCACGCCGCGATCACCGACTCGCTCGGGCCCACGATCGGGGCGCTGTTCGGGATCGGGCTGCTCGCCTCCGGCCTGGCCTCGACCTCGGTCGGCTGCTACGCCGGCGCGACCATCATGGCCGGGCTGCTGCGGATCCGGATCCCGCTGCTGGTGCGCAGGCTGGTCACCCTGGTGCCCGCGCTGGTGATCCTCGGCATCGGGGCCGACCCCACCTGGTCGCTGGTGCTGAGCCAGGTGCTGCTGAGCATCGGCATCCCGTTCGCGCTCGCCCCCCTGGTGAAGCTCACGAGCAACTCCACGGTCATGGGCCGGTACGCCAACTCGGTGCCGCTGAGGGTGGTCGCCTGGGTGGTGGTCGGACTCATCGTGGCGCTCAACCTCGCTCTGATCGTGCTGCAGGTGGCCGGGGTGGAGTGATGGACGGCGTGGAGGACCTGACCCCGGTCGCCCAGGACTACGTGAAGGTGATCTGGACGGCGACCGAGTGGGGTGAGCCGCCGATCACCACGAAGGGGCTGGCGGAGCGACTGGACACCAGCCAGGCCAACGTCTCCGACACCATGCGCCGGCTGGCCGCACAGGGGCTGGTGGAGTACGAGCCGTACCGTCCGGTCGTCCTCACCCCGCGCGGACAGCGGTTGGCGACCGCGATGGTGCGACGCCATCGGCTGCTGGAGTGCTTCCTCGCCCAGGTGCTGGGGTACGGCTGGGACGAGGTGCACGACGAGGCGGAGCGACTCGAGCACGCCGTCTCCGACGACTTCCTCGACCGGGTCGACCGGCTGCTGGGCCACCCGACCTCCGATCCTCACGGCGACCCGATCCCTGACCGGGACGGGGCGCTGCCTGCCGCGCCGCCGGCCCCGCTGCTCAGCGACGTCGCGCCCGGCCGCTACCGGGTGGTGCGGGTCTCGGATGCCGACCCCGAGGCGCTCACCCGGCTGCGGGATCGCGGCGTGGTGCCGGGAGCGGTGGTCGACTCCGCCGGGCCGGTCGCCGGCGATCCCGACCTGGCGGCGGTCCGGGTGCGTCCGCTCGCCGCCGGCTGAGGGCGGCCTCAGCCGCGGTGGTCCAGCCCGACGTCCAGCACCCGGGCGGAATGGGTCAGCCAGCCCACCGAGAGCAGGTCGACCCCGGCCTCCGCGATCGCCACCGCGGTCTGGGGCGTGATCCGCCCCGAGGCCTCGGTGACCAGCCGTCCATCGACCAGGGCGACCGCCCGGGCGAGCAGGTCCGGACCCATGTTGTCGAGCAGGACGGCATCCGCCCCCACCTCGAGCAGTTCCTCCAGCTGGGCGAGCGAGTCCACCTCCACCTCGACCTTCACCAGGTGGCCGACCGCCGCACGGGCACGGCGCACGGCCGGGGTGATCCCGCCGGCGATCGCGATGTGGTTGTCCTTGATCAGGACGGCGTCGTCGAGTCCGAAGCGGTGGTTCGCACCGCCGCCGGCAACCACGGCGTACTTCTGCAGCACCCGCAGGCCCGGGATCGTCTTGCGGGTGTCGCAGACCTTCGCCCTGGTGTGGGCGATCGCCGAGGCGATGGTGGCGGTTCCGGTGGCGACCCCCGAGAGGTGGCCGAGGAAGTTCAGGGCGACTCGTTCCCCGGTCAGCAGCGCGCGGGCGGGCCCGGAGACGCGGGCGATGGTGTCGCCGGCGGCGACCGCCGAGCCGTCGGGCAGCAGGGCCTCCAGGTGGACCCCCGGATCCACCAGCTCCCAGGCGAGACCGGCGCAGGCGAGGCCGGCCACGACGCCGGCTTCGCGGGCCACGACCGCCACCTCGGCGCGGTCGTCCGGGCCGATGATCGCGTCCGTGGTGAGATCCCCGGCGCGTCCCAGGTCTTCGAGCAGGGCGGCCCTGACGAGCGGCTCGACCACCAGCCGCGGCAGCGGCCTCATGCGGCGCTCCCGGAGGCCAGGGCGCCGGCGGCGACGCCGTTGTGGGCTGCCACCGGGGCGGTCTCCGGGTGATCGAGCCGGGTGTGGGCGCCGCGGGACTCCTCCCGCTGCAGCGCCGACCACACCACCAGCCAGGCGACCAGCCCGGCCTCGGTGTCGCGGTCGGGGGCGAGGTCGTCGAGCGCGGCCCGGAGCCCCTCCCCGGTGCGGAGCACGCCGGCGGCGGTGCTGGTGATCCGGCGGACCCGTTCGACGACGGGGTCCGGCCGGCCGCCGCCGCGCCCGGCCGGCCAGGTCGGGGGGGCCGGGCGGGCCGGGCGGTGGCGGGCGGTGGTCTCGGCGAGGAGCCCGCGACCGACCGCCCGGCCGCAGACGACGGCTTCGAGCAGGGAGTTGCTGGCGAGCCGGTTGGCGCCGTGCAGGCCGGTCGAGGCCACCTCGCCGGCGGCGTACAGGCCGGGCAGGCTGGCGCGGCCCTGGGCGTCCACCTCGACCCCGCCCATGTGGTAGTGCGCGGCCGGGCGGACCGGCAGCAGGTCGGTGCGCGGGTCGAGGCCGGCGGCCAGCGCGGTCGCGGTGATGGACGGGAACAACCCCGCGAACCGCTCGCCGGGTTCCGCTCTGGCGTCGAGGAAGACGAGGTGGCCGTCCTGCAACTGCGCCCACTCGGCCCGCGACACCACGTCCCGTGCCGAGAGCGGGTCGCGCAGCACCCATTCGCCGTGCTCGTTGACCAGGATCGCACCCTCGCCGCGGACTGCTTCGCTGACCAGCGGCATCGGGTCCGCTGCGACGTCGAGGGCGGTGGGGTGGAACTGCACCATCTCGAGATCGCGCAGCCGCGCGCCCGCCCGGTAGGCGAGGCCGAGCCCCTGGCCGCGCGAGCCCAGCGGGTTGGTGGTGTGGCTGAAGAGGCCGCCGATCCCGCCGGTGGCCAGCACCACCGCGTCCGAGAGGAGGTCGAGCGGGCCGGTCGAGGTGCTCACCCGGACCCCGGCGATCCGGCCGTCCTCGACGAGAAGGTCGGTGGCGGGGGAGTGCTCCCAGATCGCCACCGACTCCAGCCCGCGGGCCGCGTCCACGACGGTGCGCAGCAACTCGGCGCCGGTGCGGTCGCCCTGGGCGTGGACGATCCGGCGGCGGCGGTGGGCACCCTCCAGCCCGAGGCGCAGGTTGCCGTCGGGGTTGGTGTCGAACCGTGCGCCATGGCGGGCGAGCCAGCCGATCGCGTCCGGACCGGCGGCGGTGACCGCGGTCACCACGCCGGGCTCGCACAACGCCGCCCCGGCGGCGATCGTGTCGGCGGCGTGCAGGGCGGGAGCGTCGTCCGCCCCGACCGCGGCGGCGATCCCGCCCTGCGCCCAACCGGTCGAGGTGCCGGTGCTGACGGCGCCGGCGCTGAGGACGATGCACGGCGCGGGGGACAACTCGATCGCGGCGGCCAGCCCGGCAAGGCCGGCGCCGACGACGACAGGGCAGCCGGCGTCGATCCGGCGGGTCGCCGGCATCACTTGCTCCCGACGGCGAGCATCCGGTCGACCGACGCGCGGGCGCGGTCCGCGACGGCCTCGTCGATCGTGACCTCGTGGGTCATCGTCTCCAGCGAGTGGCGGATCTTTGCCAGGGTGTTTCGCTTCATGTGGGGGCACAGGTTGCACGGGCGGACGAACTCGGTGCCGGGGAACTGCTGGGCGACGTTGTCGCTCATCGAGCACTCGGTGATCAGGGCGATCCGCTTGGGCAGCCGCTCGGCGACGTAGCCCACCATCTGGGCGGTGGAGCCGGCGTAGTCGGCTTCGTCCACCACTGCCGGCGGGCATTCGGGGTGGGCGAGGACGGTGACGCCGGGGTAGTCGCGGCGCAGTTGCCGGATGTCGGTGGGCGTGAACCGCTCGTGGACCTCGCACGCGCCGGGATGGGTGATCACCTCCACCCCGGTCTGGCGTGCCACGTTCGCGGCCAGGTACTGGTCGGGGATCATGATCACCTGCGGGACGCCGAGGCTCTCGATCACCGCAACCGCGTTGCCCGAGGTGCAGCAGATGTCCGACTCGGCCTTCACGGCGGCCGAGGTGTTGACGTAGGTGACGACCGGGACGCCGGGGTGCTGGCGCCGCAACTCGCGGACGTCTTCGGGGGTGATCGACTCTGCCAGTGAGCAGCCCGAGCGCAGGTCGGGGATCAGGACGGTCCTGGACGGGTTGAGCAGCTTGGCGGTCTCCGCCATGAAGTGCACTCCGGCCAGCACGATCACGTCCGCCTCCACCAGGGTGGCCTCGCGGGCGAGCGCGAGCGAGTCGCCGACGATGTCGGAGACGCCGTGGAAGATCTCGGGAGTCATGTAGTTGTGGGCGAGGATCACCGCGTTGCGCTCGGCCTTGAGGCGGATGATCGCCTCGACGTCGTCGGCCATGGTGGCCCACTCGACGGCCGGCACCACGTGGGCGACCTTCTGGTAGAGCTCCTCGGCGCTTGCCAGGGTTGCTGTCATCGCGTCCTCCGACCCTTTTTGCTAACTCTGAGCAAAAGAAATGCTACTCCTGAGCAAAAGAGATGCCAAATCCTGTCCACGGTCGTCTCCGCCGACAGCCACCCCCTGAGCGCTGGCCCTCGGTGACGAAGGCTGGCTGTCGGTGGGGGTGGGGGTGGTGGTGTGTCGAGGGCCACTGCTTGGGGGCTGGCTGTCGGTGACGAAGGCTGGCTGTCGGTGGGGGCTGGCTGTCGGTGACGAAGGCTGGCTGTCGGTGGGGGTGGGGGAGCACTCGACGGCCAGAAGACCTGCGGGACTGCAACGAAACCGAAGTGTCGGGAGTAGGTAGTGCGTGGTGGACGAGGCTGAGACCGTGGAGGAGCAAGGGATCAGGGACGGCAGGCGCCGGCGGGCACGCCTGCTGGCGGTGGTTGTCGCCGTGGCGGCGCTGGCGGTCGCGGTGGGGATCCTGCTGCCGCAGTTCCTGCGCCCCACGCCGGTGCCGGTGGTCCCTGAGCCGGCGTCGCCGACCCCGACGCCCACGGCGACGCCCGAGCCGACACAGTTGCCCGGCGGGGCCAGCTGGCAGTGGGTGGCGCGGCCGGGCCTGCCCTCGCACGGTGTCCTCCTCGCCGCGGCGTACGCCTCCGCGACGCTGGACGGCTCCGACTACTACATCGCCGAACCGTCCGAGGACGAGAGCTGCCCACCGCTGCGCGGTTACCGCTACCAGCGGGCGGCCGGGGCGTGGGAGGAGCTCACGATCAGCCAGGAGCTGACCGGCGACGGGACGCTCACCGCGAAGCTCTCGGTCACCGGCGACTTCTGCCAGGTCGGCGGCGTCTACGCAGGCCAGGACGCCGTCTACGTCCGGCTCGTCGGTCGTACCGGGACACCGGACGACTCCCACGCGACCACCCGGCTGATCGCCTTCCGGCCCGCGACCGGCAGCTGGGAGCGGATGCCGGACTTCCCCGGGGAAGCCGCCCGGTACGAGTACGGCCAGTGCGTGGGGCTCGCCACCGGGATCTTCTGCTACGCCTACGACATCGGCGACGGCAGCTTCCCGGGCGACTACGCGGTATTCGACTTCGCAGCCGGGAGCTGGCGGCTGGGCCGCTCGGCGGACCTCGCCGCCCTCACCCTCGACAACCGGCTCGACTTCTCCGGCGTCAGCGTGGACGGGCGTGCGCTCGTGCTCGTCGTCGACTACCGCGACCCGCTCGGGACGGGGCAGGGCGAGGCCACGGTGTCGCTCCTGGACCCGGAGAGCGGCGCGGTGACGCTGCGCACCAGCCACGAGCTCCGCGACGCCCCCCGGCAGGTGGCAGCTCCGGGCATCGTGTACTTCGGGCCCGAGACCGTGCTGGCCGAAGGCAGTGAGGCCACCCTCCTGGACCTGCGCTCAGGTCGCTGGTGGTCGCTCGAGGTGCCCGGGAGTTCACCCCGGCCCGCCGAGACGCTCGAGCTCTACCGGCACCCGCGCTCCGCCGAATGGGCAAGCCGGGTGTACGGGGACGAGGTGGCCGGCTACCTCGTCATCCGCGACTACCTCTACGACCCGACCGCCGATCGCTGGCTCGCGCTGCCCGTGATCGACGTGTCGCCGCCGTGGCTCGAGCTCACGAGGGAGGAGGCCGACGCCGATGAGGGCGACCCCTTCGATGAGCTGTGGATCGGGACGAGCCCGCGGCAGTGCGCCTGGCAGGAGCTCGGTCCCTGCCATGAGCTGCAGGCGCTGCCGCTGGACAGGCTCGCCCAGCCCCTCACCCACGCCGAGGTGATGGCGCGTCCCACCACGGTCCGCTGACCGCCTCAGCGGACCCTGGGCAGCGGCAGCTTGGTCCCGGCCTCGTGTCGCTGCTGGAGCACCTCGCGCCGGAACCGGTACAGCCGCGCCGGACGTCCACCGGTGGTGGCGTCGAGCCGGCCGGTCTCCTCGACGAGATCCTGCTGCTCGACCAGTCGACGGAAGTTCTGGGTGTGGACGGGGGTGCCGGCCAGCGCCTCGACGCAGTCCTGGAGCTGGCGCAGGGTGAACTCCGGCCGCATCAGCTCGAAGACCACCGGCCGGTACTGGATCTTGGCCCTGAGCCTGGCCAGCCCGGTGGCCAGCACCCTGCGGTGGTCGCCGAGCATCCGTTCGCCGGCGACGAGTTCATCCTCGGGCAGGCGCCACTGCGGCGGTGACTCGGGCACCAGGCCGACCTCGTACAGCAACTCGTACCGCTGCAGCACCAGGTCGGGCTGCCAGGGCTGGCCGCGCAGGCCGAACGTGACCGCGCACCGCCGCTGGCGCTGGTCGGCCACATCGGGACGCCCGCCAGCCCACGCGGCCAGCGCCGGCTCGACGGATCCCGGCAGTCGCGCCGAGGCCCGCCGGTCCTCCCACGGCAACAGGTCGTACCAGCGGTGCCACCGGCCGATCCCGGCGTCCGTGGTGGGGGTGGTGAGCCCGAGGTAGGACACCGACAGGCTGTGTGCGGTGTCCTCGGCCCGGTCGAGGTCGACGAAGGTGTACAGCTGCTCGAGATAGCCCAGTGCGCGCCCGGTCTGCTCCTCCACCCATGCCCTGGTCGCCGCCTGCAGCGAGTGGTGGCCCGGCATCAGCGGCCCGGCGGGCAGCCGGGACGGATCCCCGAGGGTGAGCGCGCAG
The DNA here is from genome assembly GCA_031119515.1 of Propionicimonas sp. Lineage (GTDB taxonomy): Bacteria > Actinomycetota > Actinomycetes > Propionibacteriales > Propionibacteriaceae > Propionicimonas. The sequence goes on along the minus strand of JAVHXR010000048.1, from coordinate 1,874 downwards.
GGCTGTCCCTCGACCATCGCGACCACGACGGCGAGCAACTCTGCCGACACCGCGCGTCCGACCACCAGCCGCCTCCTCAGGTTCTGGCAGCAGGATATCGGCCGGCTCAGGGCCCGGGCAGGGACCGGCCGGGGTCGGCGCCCCTGCCGAGTGGCCCCGCGGCGCGTTAGCCTCGTGGCGTGCGACCCGCTCTCCGTTCCGTGCTGCTCGGGCTGGCGACAGCCTCCCTCCTGCTCCTGCCCGCCACCACGGCGGCCGCCGAGGACGACGACCATCCGTCCTGGCGGATCGACGACTACGACGTCGTGGCGACGGTGGACGCCGACCGCGGCCTCACCCACGTCCAGCTGAACCTCGACTTCAACTTCGGCAACGACCCCGGCCACGGCCCGTACCTCACGCTGCCGCTGCGCCAGGGCATCGGCGGCGACCCCGACCACTGGAGGGCGCTCGACGTCGCCGTCGGCGAGGTCTCCAGCCCCAGCGGCGCGAACGCCGAGGTGGTGACCCGGGAGGAGGGCGGCAATCTGCTGGTCCGGGTGGGGAGCGAGGGCCACACCTACACCGGCGTCCAGAGCTACACCGTCAACTACACCATCCACGGCCTGGTGGAGCCGAGCCAGGCACAGTCCGGGCTGGACGAGTTCAACTGGAACGTGGTCGGCGACAGCTGGGAGGTCCCGATCGGCAGCGTCACGGCCACGGTCACCGGTCCGGTGGCCGTCGAGCGAGTGGCCTGCTTCGCAGGCGGGGGTTCCGCGCCCTGCGACGATGCCACCATGGCCGGGGCGACCGCCAGCTTCAGCCACGCCGGGCTCAGCGCAGGCGAACCGATGCAGATCGTCGCCGGCTTCCCTGCCGGCACCTTCACCAACGCCGAGCCCCGGCTGACCACCCGGTACCACATCGGCAACATGTTCCCGGTGACGCCGGTCACCGGCGGCCTGGCCGCCGTCCTCACCGCCCTCGGGCTGGGCTTCCTGTTCCAGCGCACCCGGCGCGGGGCGCGGGACGAGGTCTACCTCGGCCTCACCCCGGGCCTCACTCCTGCCGCCGGCGAGCAGGCTGTGGTCGGCAAGGGAGCGCACCGGACTCCGGTGGCGG
>JAVHXR010000048.1:0-760 GCA_031119515.1 Propionicimonas sp. | reverse complement strand
GTTCACGCCACCGGCGGGGGCGCGTCCGGGCGAGCTCGGCGTGCTCACCGACCACACCGCCGACAACACCGACATCACGGCGACGATGATCGATCTCGCCGTCCGCGGCTACCTGCGGATCGAGCAGACCGGCAAGCGGGACTGGACGTTCACCCAGCTCGCCGGCGGCAAGGGCCTGATCTCCTACGAGCGCCACCTGTTCGACCACCTGTTCGCCGACGGCCCTGTGGTGCAGACCGACGACCTGAAGGACAAGTCCTACGCCGACGTGCTCACCGGCACCCGCTCGCGGTTGTACGACAGGGTGACCAAGGAACTCCACTGGTTCACCAGGAACCCCAGCCTGGTGCGAGGTCTTGCGGTGGCGGCCGGCGTCGGCTTCATCGTCCTGGGGGCCGTCGTCGGCTTCCTGCTCGGCTTCGTCGGGTTCGGCCTGCTGGGCCTGGCCGGGGTGATCACCGGCGTCGGCGTGCTGGTCGCGAACAACCGGTTCGGTGCCCGGACCGCGGACGGCTCGGCGGTGCTCGCCCAGACCAAGGGGTTCGAGCTCTACCTGAGCACCGCAGAGGCCGACCAGATCAAGTTCGAGGAGGGCATCGACGTCTTCTCCCGCTACCTCCCGTACGCGATCATCTTCGGCGTCGCCGAGCGCTGGACGAAGGTCTTCCAGCAGCTCGAGGCGGCCGGGCGCTACACCCCGGCGTCCACCTGGTACGTCGGCTACGGGTACGGCTACCTGAGCCCCGGCTTCGCGTCCTCG
>JAVHXR010000495.1 GCA_031119515.1 Propionicimonas sp. | reverse complement strand
CTCCTCGACGACCCGCTGCCAGGCCCGCTCCACCCAGGCCGGCCGCGCGGCAGCGTCCACCACCACGGTCGCCACCGGCTGGCGCCCCGCAGGGATCTCGGCGAGCGTCGAGACGTCGAGGTCCCCGAAGATCGTCATCGCGACCGACCGCGGGATCGGGGTGGCGGTGAGCACGAGGACGTGCGGCCGGGCGGTCGCCTTGTCGGCGAGCGCGGCGCGCTGCTCGACCCCGAAGCGGTGCTGCTCGTCGATCACCACCAGCCCGAGGTCGGCGAACTGCACCCGGTCGGCCAGGAGCGCATGGGTGCCGACCACGATCCCCGCCTCGCCGCTCGCCGCCCGCAGCAGCGCCTCCCGGCGGGCGGCCGCGCCCATCGAACCGGTCAGCAGCACGACGTCGGTCGCGGTCTCCGGTGCTCCCAGCAACCGTCCGCCGCCGAGGTCGCCGAGCAGGCGCCGGATGGTCTGGTAGTGCTGGGCGGCCAACACCTCGGTGGGTGCGAGCAATGCCGCCTGGCCGCCGGCGTCCACCACCACGAGCATCGCCCGCAGCGCGACCACCGTCTTTCCGGAGCCGACCTCGCCCTGCAGCAGCCGCTGCATCGGGCGGGTGCGCGCCAGGTCACCGAAGAGGGTCTCGGCAACCTGCACCTGGCCGTCGGTGAGCCGGAACGGCAGCCGGGCGTCGAAGGCGTCGAGGATGCCCTCGGCCAGCCGCACCCTGGCGACCGCGGAGTGCGAGGCGGCGTCGTTGCGGCGATAGGCCATCGTGAGCTGGGTTGACAGCGCCTCGTCGAACCGGAGCCGTTGCGCGCCCTGCTCGGCCTGGGCCAGGTCGGCGGGTTGGTGGACGGCTCCGAACGCGTCGACGAGCTCCATCACCCCGGCGGCCTGGCGCAGCCAGGCCGGCCATGGATCCTCCCCTGCCGGCAGGCTCGCCAGCGCGAGCCGGGCGCATTCGGCCACCGTCCAGGTCGGCAGCTTCGAGGTGGCGGGGTACATCCCGACCAGCCCGGACTGCGCGAGGGTGGCCATCTTCGCCTTCTCCTCGGAGGTGCCGACGATCCGTCCGCCGGCATCCAGCATGACGAACTCGGGGTGGGTCATCTGGGGCTGGTTGCGGAAGCTGCCGACCTTGCCGACGAAGAGGCCGGCGACGCCGTGGGAGAGCTGTTGTTCCCACCACCGGAGCAGGTGGTTGCGCCCGAAGAAGGTGAGGTTGAGGCTGCCGCTGCCGTCGGTGACCCGCACCTCGAGCCGGCCGGGCCGGGGACGCCGTCCGCCGCCGTCGCTGCCCTCCAGCCGGTTGACGTGGGCCACCCGGGCGATCACGGCGACATGCTCGCCCTCGGCGAGGGTGGCCAGATCGGTCAGCTCGGTGCCGCTGAGGTAGCGACGCGGGATGTGGCGCAGCAGGTCGCCGACGCTGTGGATCCGCAGCCCGGCGAACTCCCGGGCGGTCTTCGCGCCGAGCACGTCCGCAAGCGGCGCGTCGAGCGCCGCCGCCATCGAGGTCCGCCAGCCACTGAGTTCGGGGTCCACGATCGTCCAGCCTAGGGCGTCGGGCCGACATCCCCGCCGACCGGCACGTCCCGGCCGGCCGGTGGAGCCGGGTCCGCCGGGAACGCGAAAGAGACCCGCCGCGGCGGGTCTCTCAGCGGTGCTGGCTCAGCGGGTGACGCGCCCGGCCTTCAGGCAGGACGTGCACACGTTGAGGCGCTTCGGGGTGCCGTCGACGATGGCACGGACGCGCTGGATGTTCGGGTTCCAGCGACGGTTGGTCTTCTTCTTCGACCAGGGCACGTTGTGGCCGAAGCCCGGGCCCTTGGCGCAGACGTCACACACGGCAGCCACTGGAGTACTCCTTGTTTCTCGTTCATCCCGTGCCACCCGCAGGCGGCCGGAGACAGTCATGTCGAAGCTGGGGACCTGCCTACGATACCCGACATCGCGGGTCCGGGCCTAATCGCGCCCGGGTGGCGAGGTCCGGGTCGCTAGGTCGCCACCACGATCGGGAGGATCATCGGGCGCCGCCGGTAGTTGGTGTTCACCCAGCGTCCGATCGTGCGGCGGACGATCTGCTGCAGCTGGTAGACGTCCTCGACGCCGTCGGACAGCGCCTGATGGACGACCTGGACGAGGTCGGCGCGGATCCCGTCGAACACCGAGTCATCCTCGGCGAAGCCGCGGGCGTGGATGTCGGGGCCGCTGACGATGCTGTCGTCGTGGAAGTTCACCACCACGACGATCGAGATGAACCCCTCCTCGCCGAGGATCCTGCGGTCGGTGAGCTCGGAGTCCCCGATGTCGCCGACCGTGGAACCGTCGACGAAGATGTAGCCGCACTCCAGCTTGCCGACCACGCGCGCCCTGCCGCGGGCGAGGTCGACGACGGCGCCGTCCTCGACCACGAGCGCCCGCTGGGCGGGCACTCCGGTCTGGCGGGCGAGCGCGGCGTTGGCGATCAGGTGCCTGACCTCGCCGTGGACCGGCAGGACGTTCTTCGGCTTGAGCAGGTTGTAGCAGTACAGCAACTCCCCCGCGCTGGCGTGGCCGGAGAAGTGGACGTGGGCGTTGCCCTTGTGC
>JAVHXR010000494.1:2159-2591 GCA_031119515.1 Propionicimonas sp. | reverse complement strand
GACCCGCGACTCGCCGAGCGCCCCCACCGTCTCCGTCATGCTGTCCAACTTACCGCTCGATGCCCCGCACCGACGACGGCACTCAGGGGGTGCGGCATCCGCGGCGGTAGGCTGGCCTGGTGACTTCTCGACGCAGCACCCTGCGCACCCTCGCGGCGGTCTCGGCGTTCACCCGGCCCGGGCGGGCGAAGGTGCGGCTGACGGTCGAGGGTGCGACCCCGGCGGCCTGTGCGACGTCGTAGATGGTCACCGGACGACGCGCGCGCTCACTCACCCGATCATGGTAGGGCGGTGACGTCGCAGACTGGCAACCGCGTTGCCACCGCTCGATCGGGGGCCGGACACGGTCGCCCGGGCGGCAACCCGGGGCAATGAGTTGCCGCCGCCACCGACGGCTGGTTGATTGGTAGCAACACCCGCGGGCCGCGGGAG
>JAVHXR010000494.1:0-2149 GCA_031119515.1 Propionicimonas sp. | reverse complement strand
GCCGGTCAATTGAGCGCCCGCGAGCCAGTACGGAGGAGAGACGATGACCGGACCGACGCACACCGCGACCGCCACCGCCGACATCGGCGTTGTCGGGATGGCGGTGATGGGCAGCAACCTGGCGCGCAACCTCGCCCACCACGGCTACGTCGTCGCGGTCCACAACCGGACGTACTCGCGCACCCAGGAGGTGATCTCAGCGCACGGGGGCGAGGGCGACTTCGTCCCCTCCGAGCACCTGGTCGACTTCGTGGCGAGCCTGAAGCGGCCGCGCAAGGTGATCATCATGGTGCAGGCCGGCAAGGGCACCGACGCCGTGATCGACTCGCTCGTGCCGCTGCTCGAGGCCGGCGACATCCTCGTCGACGGCGGCAACTCCCACTTCCCCGACACCATCCGGCGCGAGGCGACGGTGCGCGCGGCGGGGCTGCACTTCGTCGGCTCCGGCATCTCGGGCGGGGAGGAGGGTGCGCTGACCGGGCCGTCCATCATGCCGGGCGGCACCATCGAGGCCTACGCCGAACTCGGGCCGATCCTCGAGGACATCTCCGCCCACGTCGACGGCGTGCCCTGCTGCACCCACATCGGCCCGGACGGCGCCGGGCACTTCGTGAAGATGGTCCACAACGGCATCGAGTACGCCGACATGCAGCTGATCGGCGAGGCCTACGACCTGCTGCGCCAGGGGCTGGGGGCGACCCCGGCCGAACTCGCCGGGATCTTCGCCGAGTGGAACGCCGGCGACCTGGAGTCCTTCCTGATCGAGATCACCGCCGAGGTGCTCTCCCAGGTCGACGCCGCCACCGGGAAGCCGTTCATCGACGTCGTGGTGGACCAGGCCGGCCAGAAGGGCACCGGCCGGTGGACCGTCCAGAACGCCCTCGAGCTCGGCATCCCGGTGACCGGGATAGCCGAGGCCACCTTCGCCAGGGCGCTCTCCAGCGGGCTGCCGCAGCGGGAGGCGGCCAGGGCGGTGTTCGGCACCGCCACCACGGCCTGGGACCTTCCCGACCGGGCGGGGTTCATCGAGGAGGTCAGGCAGGCGCTCTACGCCTCCAAGGTGGTCGCGTACTCCCAGGGCTTCGACCAGATCGCCGCCGCGAGCGCGCTGTACGGCTGGGACATCAAGCGGGGCGACCTCGCCCGGATCTGGCGGGGCGGCTGCATCATCCGCGCCCGGTTCCTGAACCGGATCACCGAGGCCTACCAGCGCGACCCCGAGCTGCCGCTGCTGATCGGCGACGACTACTTCGCCTCCGTGGTCTCCGACGGGTTGCCCGCCTGGCGCAGGGTGGTGGCCGAGGCGGCGCTGCACGGCGTCCCCACCCCTGCCTTCGCCTCGTCGCTGTCCTACTTCGACGGCCTCAGGGCGGGCCGCAGCACCGCGGCGCTGATCCAGGGCCAGCGCGACCTGTTCGGCGCGCACACCTACCGCCGGACCGACCGGCCCGGGACTTTCCACACCCTCTGGGTGGGCGACCACACCGAGGTCGAGGTCGGGTGAACCCGGCCGGGGCCGGCCTGAGCCGGGCCGCATCCGCCCTCGCCGGGCGGGTCGCCGACGCGATCGGGAACCCGGCGCGGCTGGGGGTGGCGTTCTCCGGCGGGGTCGACTCGGCGGTGCTGCTCGCGCTGGCCACCAGGACGCTCGGCCCTACCCGGACGCTGGCCATCCTCGGCGTCTCCGCCAGCCTCGCCGGGGACGAGCGGAGGATCGCCCACGAGGTGTCGGGCCTGATCGGGGCGCCACTGGTCGAGCTCGAGACGCACGAGACCGAGCTGGCCGACTACCGGGCGAACGGCCCGGATCGCTGCTTCCACTGCAAGAACGAGCTGTTCTCCAGGATCTCCGACGAGGTCGCCGGCCGCTACCGGCTGACCGCGGTCGCCTACGGCGAGAACGCCGACGACGCCGTCCGTCCGGACCGGCCGGGTGGGCTGGCCGCGACCAACCACCGGGTGCTGCGCCCGCTGGCCGAGGCCGGGCTGGGCAAGGCGGAGGTCCGCGCGCTGGCCCGCGAGCTCGGGCTGCCGGTGGCCGACAAGCCGGCCGCTCCGTGCCTGGCCTCCCGGATCCCGCACTTCGAGGAGGTCACCCCCGAGAAGCTGCGGCAGGTCGATGTCGCGGAGGCGGCGGTGCGCGAGCTGG
>JAVHXR010000047.1 GCA_031119515.1 Propionicimonas sp. | reverse complement strand
ATGGCGACCCGCTGGCGCTGGCCGCCGGACAGTTCGTGGGGCCGGCGGTCGACCAGTGAGCGTTCCAGGCGGACGCGCTCCAGCAGGCTGAACACCTCGTCCTCGACCCGGCTCGTGGGAACGACCCTGTCGAGCCGCAGTGGCCGCTCGATGTGGTGGCGGATGGTGTGGTACGGGTTCAGGGAGGCGAACGGGTCCTGGAAGACCATCCGCACCTGCTGGCGGTAACGGCGGAGCGCCGGGCCGCGGTCGGGGATGGGCTCGCCGTCCAGCAGGATCCGGCCCTCGCTGGCAGTCTCCAGCTGGGTGAGGATCTTGGCGATGGTCGACTTGCCGCTGCCGGACTGGCCGACCAGCCCGATCGTCTCCCCCGAGCTGAGGGTGAAGCTGACGTCGTCCAGGGCCACCAGTTCCCGCGTGCCGCGGACCGGGTAGCGCTTGGTGACGTTGCGGAACTCCAGGGTGGTCATCGGGCCGGCCCCGCCTGGCGGACGAAGTCGCCGCGCTCGCCGGTCAGGCTCGGGAACGAGCCGAGCAGCTGCCGGGTGTACGGGTGGGAGGGGGTGGTGTAGATCGCCCGCGCGGTACCGAGTTCGACGATCCGGCCCTCCCGCATCACTGCGATCCGGTCGGAGATCTCCAGCAGCAGCGGCAGGTCGTGGGTGATGAAGATGACGGAGAACCCGTACTGGTGGCGCAGTTCGGAGATCTGCCGCAGGATCTCGCGCTGCACCACGACGTCGAGAGCCGTGGTGGGCTCGTCCATGATCATCAGCTGCGGCCTGAGCGCGAGGGCCATCGCGATCATGACCCGCTGGCGCATGCCGCCCGACAGCTCGTGGGGGTAGGACCTGAGCCGGTCGCGACCGACCCCGACGACCTCGAGCAGGTCCCCGGCGGCCCGGGTCCGTTCCTGCCTGGGCATTCCCGGCCGGTGGGTGGTGAAGATGTCCTCGAGCTGGCGGGAGATGCTGAGAATCGGGTTGAGGGCGTTCATGGCGCCCTGGAACACCATGGAAGCCTTGTCCCAGCGGAAGGCCCGCAGGTGCGCCTCGGACAGCGAGTTGAGGTCGATGTCCGTGCCGTCGGCGTCGTGGAAGACCGTCGAGCCGCCGGTGATCACCGCGGGTGGCTTCAGCAGCCGTTGGAGACCGTAGGCGAGCGTGGTCTTGCCGCAGCCGGATTCCCCGGCGAGCCCGAGGATCTCGCCGCGCGCGAGCGTGAAGGACACCTCGCGCACCGCCTCGACGGGCGGGTCGACGTCGTAGGTGACGCTGAAGTCGGTGACTGTCAGCTGCGGGGATGTCACGAGGCCTCTCCTGGTTCGGGGATGGCAGCGATTGTGCCGTGGGATCCGTCCGGTCGCCCCCGTGCGCCGGGCTGGGCCGGGACTGCGGGTGGCAGTCCCGGCCCAGTCGGAGGGGGACGCGGCCAGGCTCAGCCGTTGCTTGCCGGCTTGAGCGAGGTGAGGATCAGAACCGCGGAGGGTTGGGTCGGGTCGGGGTTGGTGTATGGGTCGTCCTCGCCCGGCCAGCCGACGTAGTTGCGGGTGTTGTACTGGCCGAGGAAGGGGCGGGTGCCGATCGGCATCGCGGGCACCTGCTCGACGAAGGTCGTCTGGATGGTCTCCAGGGCGGCCTGGCGGGCGGCGTCGTCGGTGGCGTTGGCGTAGTCGTCCAGGGCCTTGGTGACGGTCGGATCGTCGAAGCGCCCGAAGTTGAAGTCGGCCGCCTCGCCGATCGGCTTGAGCCAGCGGCCGTCCATCTGGTCGCTGTAGATGTCGTAGGGGGTGGCGCCGGTATCGGTCCAGTGCAGGATCGCCTCGAAGTCACCGTTGGACTTGTTGGTCCACCAGGAGTCGGCGTCGGGGGTGGTGACGCTCGCCTCGACCCCCAGTGCCTTCACCGAGTCCGCGATCAGGCTGATGCCGGTGACGTAGTCGTTCCAGCCCTGCGGGACGGTCAGGTCGAAGGAGACCTTCTCGCCGTCCGGGTCGACCAGGGCCTGGCCGTCCCAGCTGTAGCCCGCGTCGGTGAGGATCGTCCTGGCGCCCTCGACGTCGACCGCGTAGGTCTTGCCCTGGTAGGCGGGCAGGATGAAGGCGTCGCCGCCCGGGGTCGGCAGCCCGGTGATCGAGGTGAGTGGCGGGACACCGCCCTCCCGCGCGATCGCCTGGTGCTTGGTCCGGTCGATCACGAGGTTGACCGCCTTGCGGAAGGCGAGGTCGTTGAACGGCTTGGTCGTGGTGTTGACGTACATCGAGTCGATGCCGAGGCCGGCCGCTGCCCAGTAGACGTTGTGCTCCGGGTCCTTGTCGACGTAGGCGGACTGGACGTTGGGGATGAACGCCTGGCCCCAGTCGGCATCGCCGCTGGCGAGGGCGGTGGTCAGCGCGGTGTTGTCGGCGTAGGAGACGTAGTACAGCGTCGGCACGGCCGGCGTGCCGCCCCAGTAGTCGTCCCTGGCGGTGAGCTCGACGGCCTGGCTGGAGAAGTTCGTCAGCTTGTAGGGGCCGGTCCCGACCGGGTCGGGGTTGGTCTGGGTGGCCGGGTCGGTGACCTTCTCCCAGATGTGCTTGGGGGCGATGAGCTTGTGGAGGACCTTGTCCTGCTTGACGTACATGGAGTTCTTGAAGCTCAAGGTGACCTTGTTGCCGTCCACCGGCGAGACGCTCTCCAGCCCGAGCGAGGCGAGGTCGAGTTCGGGGTGCTGGAGGAACAGGTTGAAGGTGAAGGAGATGTCCTCGGCGGTGAACGGCTGGCCGTCGTTCCAGGTGACGCCGTCGCGAGCGGTCAGGGTGACCGACGTGAAGTCGTCGGACCATGCGATCTCCGAGGCGAGCCACGGGCGGACCGGGTCGTCGGGCTTGATCAGGTTGACGATGCCGAGCGGCTCCATCAGGGCGTTGATGTAGCCCAGCCGCATCGCCGACGCATCGTTCACCCAGGGGTTGTTCATCTCCTCGGTGATGGGGCCGTCCGGCTTGGCCACGGTCAGCGCGGCGGTGCCCTGGGCGGGTGCCTGCGTCGGAGCGGTCGCGCTGCCGGGACCGGTGGTGGGGGCGGGGGCGCCGGTGCAGCCCGCGAGCGCGAGGGCGGCCACGAGCCCGGCTGCTACCAGTGAGGACTTCAGCCTCATTGCTGTCTCCTAAGTGTTGTAGAGCGCGGCCGTCGGCCGTGCCAAAGGAACCACTGGCTACGTCGCGCGCGAGCCGTCCGCGGCGGGAGTGCCGGGGGAGGGGCCATCAGCGAGTCAGCTCCTCGTCGTCGAGTGCGGCGTCGCGTTTAACTTACATACCTGTCAGTAAGTCGTGCAATCAGCGGTAGGCTTCGTGATCACATCGTGACCTCGCCGCGACGGCCGGGCCGGGCGCGACCGGACCGTACACTCGGAGTCGCCTCGGCGTGGCGCCGGGCAGCGGAGGCGAGAGGGGCGGCGATGGCGACGAAGAAGCGGGAGCCCCGCTCGCGCTCGGGGACGCCGGCGCGCCGCCAGGAGATCGTCCGGGCCGCCACCGAGATCTTCGGCAGCAAGGGCTACAAGGCAGGACCGCTGACCGAGATCGCCGAGCAGGTCGGGATGACCCACGCCGGGATCCTCCACCACTTCGGCTCCAAGCACCAACTGCTGCTCGAGGTGCTCAGCTACCGCGACGAGTCCGACGTCGCCGAGTTGGACGGCAAGCACATCCCGGACGGCACGGACCTGTTCCGCCACCTGGTGCGGACGGCGTTCGCGAACGCCCAGCGGGCAGGCATCGTCCAGGCCTACGCGGTGCTGAGCGCCGAGTCGGTCACGGACAACCACCCTGCCCGCTCCTATTTCGAGGGCCGGTACCACCAGCTGCGCGGAGAGGTCGCCCACGCCTTCGAGGTGATGTGCGCCGAGCGCGGGGTGGCGGCCCCGGCGACGATCGCGCATGCCTCGGCGAGCATCCTGGCGGTGATGGACGGCCTGCAGGTGCAGTGGCTGCTGGACCCGGGCGACGTCCAGCTCGGCGAGGCCAGCGCGTTCGCGATCGAGGCGATCGTCGCCGCCGTCCTCGACCCCCGGGAGTCCCCGCTGTAGGGCGGCCCATGGTCGCCGGCCGACGATGCCGCTAGCGTCGGGGCGTGGTGACCATCAGAGCCCTCGTCCCTGCCGACCATGACGACTGGCTGCCGCTGTGGCAGGCCTACCTGTCCTTCTACCAGACCGAGCTGACGGCGTCCCAGACCGCCCTCACCTTCTACCGGCTTACCGACCCCGGCTTCCCGTTGCACGGCGCGATCGCCCGCCGCGACGACGGAGCCGCTGCCGGGATCGTCCACTGGCTGCCGCACCCCAACACCTGGCGGGCCGGCGACTACTGCTACCTCGAGGACCTGTTCGTCGCGCCGCAGGAGCGGGGGGCGGGTACCGGCAGGGCACTGATCGGCCACGTGGTCGACTGGGCTCGCGGGGCCGGCTGCGCGAAGGTGCACTGGCTGACGTCCGCCACCAACGCGACCGCCCGCGGGCTGTACGACGGGGTCGCCGCCGACACCGGGATGGTCCAGTACGCCGTGACCCTGTGAGCCGGCCTCGGGTCGCGGGTATCCGGCAGACTCCCCGGATGTCCCCACGGCGTGATAAACCGTAACCCGTGAATCTGCTCACCACCCCGTTTCACGACCTCGATGCCTACGTCGCCCTGCCCCGGATCGGGGGGCTGGCGCTGAGTCCGGATGGCGACCGGTTGGTCGTCACCGTCCAGACCCTCAACCCCGAACGGACGGCCTATTCCACGGCGCTGTGGGAGGTCGACCCCACCGGTGAGCAGCCAGCGCGCCGGCTGACCCGCAGCGTCAAGGGCGAGGCCTCCGCCGCGTTCACGGCGAGCGGCGACCTGCTGTTCACCTCCGCGCGGCCGGACCCTGACGCCGGCGACGGCGGCAAGGACGAGCCGAAGTCCGCGCTGTGGCTGCTGCCGGCCGCCGGCGGCGAGGCCAGGGTGGTCGCGACCGCCCCGGGTGGCCTGTCCGGCATCCTGACCGCCCGTGGGGCGGACGTCGCGAGCGTCGTCGCCGCCGTTCTTCCCTCTGCCGTCGACCTGTCCGCCGACGCGAGGCTGCGGGCGGCCCGCAAGCAGGCGAAGGTGCAGGCCATCCTGCATGCCGGCTATCCGGTCCGGCACTGGGACCACGACCTCGGTCCGGACCAGCCCCGGCGCTACCTGGCCGACCTGACCGGGCTGGTGGACGCTCCGGCGTCGCCGCTGCCCGATCCCGATGGCGACCAGGCGCCCGGCGTCGAGGTCGCCGGGGTCGTCCTGCGCCAGCTCACCGGGGCGGGCCGGCAACTGTTCGAGCACGGTGCGGCGCTCTCGCCCGACGGCGCCACCCTGGTGACGACCTGGTCCCGGCCGGATGCCGGCGCGGCGCTGCGCACCGTGCTGGTGGCGATCGACACCGCCAGCGGCGAGCGGCGCGTCATCGCAGACCTGGCCGACGCAGACGCGGAGTCGCCGGTGGTCTCCCCCGACGGCACCAGTGTGGCCTTCCTGCTCTCGTCGACCTCGACACCGGAACGGGCGCCCAGGGAGCGCCTCGCCGTCGTCCCGCTGGCCGGTGGCGAGGTCACCGTGCTCGCCGACGGCTGGGACCGGTGGCCGACCTCGATCGCCTGGCTGCCCGACGGCAGCGGCCTGGTGGTCACCGCCGACTCCCTGGGCAGGGCGCCGGTGTTCCTTGTCACCCTCGGAGACCCCGCCACGGTCGAGCAGGTGACCGCCGACGACGCCGGCTTCGGCGACGTCAGGGTTGCGCCCGACGGCGCCGCGCTGTTCGCCCTCCGCTCAAGCTACCGCGCACCGGCCGAACCCGTCCGGATCGACCTGGCGGGCTTCCTCGCCGGCGGCGGGCCCGGCGGACGGCCACCGGTCGCCTCGACCCTGCTCCGCTCCCCGGTCCCTGCGCCTGCGCTGCCCGGCGAGCTCCGCGAGGTGGAGACCACGACGGCCGACGGCGCCCGCGTCCGCGGCTGGCTGGCGTTGCCGGCCGGGGCCGGCGCCGACGCGCCCGCGCCGCTGCTGCTGTGGATCCACGGCGGTCCGCTGAGCTCGTGGAACGCGTGGTCGTGGCGGTGGAACCCATGGCTGATGGTGGCCAGGGGGTACGCCGTGCTGCTCCCCGACCCGGCACTGTCGACCGGCTACGGCCAGGAGTTCGTCCAGCGCGGTTGGGGACGCTGGGGGGCCGCCCCCTACACCGACCTGATGGCGATCGCCGATCTCGTGGAGACGCTGCCCGAGATCGACGCATCCCGGACGGCGGCGATGGGCGGGTCGTTCGGCGGCTACATGGCGAACTGGGTGGCCGGCCACACCGAGCGGTTCTCGGCGATCGTCACCCACGCCAGCCTGTGGGCGCTCGACCAGTTCGGGCCCACCACCGACCACAGCTACTACTGGCAGCGCGAGATGACGGCGGAGATGGCGCTGGCGAACAGCCCGCACCGGTTCGTCGACCGGATCCGCACCCCTGTGCTCGTGATCCACGGCGACCGGGACTACCGGGTGCCGATCGGCGAGGGGCTACGGCTGTGGTACGAGCTGCTGACGTCGTCCGGCCTTCCCGCCGACGCCGACGGCGCCACCGTCCACCGGTTCCTGTACTTCCCGGACGAGAGCCACTGGGTGCTCACCCCGCAGCACGCCAAGGTCTGGTACCAGACCGTGCTGGCGTTCCTCTCCGAGCACGTCCTCGGTGAGCCCGGCGAACTGCCCGAGCTGCTCGGCTGAGTCAGGCGCGCGCCTCGGCGGGCGAGGCGCCGACGGCGGCCAGCACCGACGCCCTGGCGTCGCCCGGGGTGGCCGGCAGGGTCGGGATCCCCATGGTGTCGAGCATCCGCGCCATCCCGGCGCCGACGTGGTCGACGACGACAGCCTCGATCGACTCGGTCTTCAGGAACTTCACCACCCGCGCGTGGTGTGAGCCGTGGGTGCCGGAGTCGTGCAGTTCGTCCCAGCCGACCTCGTGGATGTTCCACGAGATGATCCGTGGTCCGGAGACCTGCGCGACCGCGACCCAGTGGGCGCGGCCCCAGGCACCGGCGGACCGGCCATCGACAGTGACGGGTGTGGCGACGATCACCGAGCGCTCCTCATCGTTGCGGGCGACTTGCGACAGGACCCAATCCTAGAAGGACTGGCCCTGCGACGAGCGCCAAATCCTAAGGTCTGACCACTGAATCGGCCGTGGGCGAACGACCGTCGACGGCCGATTCACATCTCCGGCCTGCCCAGCCGCCAGTACCCCATGAAGGCGACGGTGCGACGGTCCAGCCCGAGGTCGCCGACCAGGTGGCGGCGCAGCGCCTTGATCGCGCCCGCCTCCCCGGCCAGCCAGGCGTAGAGCGGGGTGGACCTCAGGACGGCGCCGCCGCGGGCACTGCGGGGAGCCTCCCACAGGATGTCGCGGTCGACGTCGACCTCCTCGACGGCGTGCGCGACCCCGGCCGGCACCAGCTCGTCGGCCGCCCGGTTGCCTTCCCGGACCAGCGCCTCGCCCCGCGCCGCCCCTCGCCGCGGGAACACCCGCACCTCGATCCCCGGGTGCCGGGGCAGATACCCGATGTCGGGGGTCCCGGGGAGCTCGAGGACCGCGATCCCGGTGGCCTCGGCGGGCAGCTGCTCGAGGATGACTGCTATCGCCGGCGCGGCGGTCTCGTCCCCGGCCAGCAGGTAGTTCTCCGTCCGTGCCGGCGGCAGGAAGTCGACGCCGCCGTAGTCGGCGGCCGAGTCGGTGGTGGGCCCCAGCAGCACCACCTCGTCCCCTACCCCTGCGGCTGCGATCCAGGCCGACGCCGGCCCGTCCACCTCGTGCACCACCATGTCGATGTCGACCTCGCCCTCGCGTACCCCGCGCACCGTGTAGGTGCGGAACGGGTGCTTGCGCCCGGGCGGGAGGTCGCGCCAGCGCAGGTACCAGTCCTCGCCGCGCGGGAACTCGTCGAGCCGGCACCCCGGCAGCGGCAGCACCACCTTGATGCGCTGGTCCCAGCCGGGGTTCGCCCAGCGGTCGAGGCTCTCGCCGGCGAAGGTGAACCGCCGGAAGCTGGGGGTCAGGTCGGTGACCCGCCGGACCTGGACGGGGAAGAAGTCGAAGCTCACGCCGCGCTCCCCGCCGTGACGGGGCCGACCGCCGCCGCGACGGCGGCCGGTGCCACGTCCCGGGAGCCGGAACCGTCCCCACCCCTGGGTACGCCGGGCGGGGGGTCGGCAGGGGTCACGACGGGACGGACGTGGTGGCGTCCCCGCGGCAGCACCATCGGCGAACCCGACACCTGGTCGGTGACCACCAGGGAGTCCAGGCCGAACACCTCGTGGACGAGGTCGGCCGTCACCACGTCGTTCGGTGCCCCGCTGGCGACGACCCGGCCGCGGTGGACCGCTATCACGTGGTCGGCGTACCGGGCGGCCAGGTTGATGTCGTGCAGCACCATCACGATCGTGGTGCCGCGGGTGCGGTTGAGGTCGGTCAGCAGATCGAGGATCTCGATCTGGTGGGTGACGTCGAGGAACGTGGTCGGCTCGTCCAGCAGCAGGATGTCGGTCTGCTGGGCAAGCGCCATCGCCACCCAGACCCGCTGCCGTTGGCCGCCGGAGAGCTCGTCGACGCTGCGGTCGGCGAGGTCGGCGATCCCGGTCGCGGTGAGGGCCTCTGCGACGGCGACGTCGTCGGCCTTGCTCCAGCCGGAGAACATCCGCTGGTGCGGGTGCCGTCCGCGCCCGACCAGGTCGGCGACGACGATCCCTTCCGGCGCGATCGGGGACTGCGGCAGCAGCCCCAGGGAGCGCGCGAGGTCGCGGGTGGGCACGTGGTGGATGTCGCGGCCGTCCAGCGTGACCGAACCGGCGGTCGGCGCGAGCAGCCGCGCGAGGGTCTTCAGCAGGGTCGACTTGCCGCAGGCGTTGGCGCCGATGATCACGGTCACGGCGCCGGGTGGCACCGCGAGGTCGATGCCGTCGACGACCTTGCGGTCGCCGTAGCCGGCGACGAGCCGTTCGGCGGTGAGGGTGTGGTGAGCGGTCACGCTGAACCTCCGGCGCGGTTGAGACGGATGAGCAGGAAGAGCAGGTAGGGGGCGCCGATCATGCCGGTCACGACGCCGACCGGGAAGCGGGTGTCGAAGGCGAACTGGCCGAGCAGGTCAGCGGCCAGGACGAGCGCCGCCCCGGTGAGGGCGGCGGGCAGCACCACGGGAGCGCCGGCCCCGACCAGCCGGGTGGCGATCGGCCCGGCGAGGAAGGCGACGAAGGCGATCGGCCCGGTGGTCGCGGTCGCGAAGGCGACCAGGCCGACGGCGGCGAGGACCAGGACGAGCCGGACGGCGTCCACCCTCACGCCGAGGGCGGTCGCCGACTGGTCGCCGAACTCGAGCGCGCGGAGGTCGCGGGCGACGAACAGCAGTGCGCCACCGAGCACCACGACGGCGACCGCGAGCGGCGCGATCGCCTCCATCCGGATGCCGTTCAGGCTGCCGGTCAGCCACCGGACGGCCGTCGGCACGTCCCAGGCGGAGGCGTTCAGCAGGAGGTAGGAGACCACCGAGTCCAGCATCGCCCCCACCCCGATGCCGATCAGGATGAGGCGGCCGCCGGCGGACTCCCCGCCCCGGGCGAGGGCGTAGATCGCTCCCGCCACCACAAGGCCGGCGACCACGGCGATCACCGAGACGGCCGGCCCGCTCCAGTGCAGCACCAGGATGCACCACACCGCCGCCGCGCTCGCGCCGGCCGAGATGCCGATGATGTCGGGGCTGGCCAGCGGGTTTCGGAGCATGGTCTGGAAGCTCGCGCCGGCGGCACCGAAGGCCAGCCCGGCGAGGATCCCGGCCAGCGCCCGGGGCAGCCGCAGGGTCCCGACGGCGAACGAGGCGCCCTTCACCTGCTCCCCGAGCAGTACCCGGCCGACCTCGGCCAGCGAGTAGGTCGTCTCGCCGAGGCACAGCATGGTCACGCCGAGGACGAGCACCAGCGCGACAAGGGCGAGGGTGGCGACCCGTCGCCGGCGCTGCCGGGTGCGGCGTCCGGTGGTGACCCGCTCGAGGGCGAGGGCCGTCACAGCGCACGCATCCTGGTCCGGCGGGCGATGGCGATCAGCACCGGGGCGCCGAGGAACGCGGTGACGACACCGGCCTCGAGCTCGCCGGGGCGGCCCAGCACCCGTCCGAGGACGTCGGACAGCGTCAGGATGATGGCGCCACCGACCGCCGACAGCGGCAGCACCCAGCGCTGGTCCGGTCCGGTGAGGAGCCGGACGGCGTGCGGCACCATCAGCCCGACGAAGGCGATCGGGCCGGCGACGGCGGTGGTGGCGCCGCACAGCAGGACGCCGGCCAGGCCGGCCAGCAGCCGGATCCTGCCGGTGTGCACTCCCAGTCCTGCGGCGACCTCGTCGCCGAGGGCGAGCGCGTTCAGCGGACGGGCTGACAGCAGCCCGACGGCGGCACCGACGAGCAGGAAGGGCGCGACCGTGAGGATCCCCTCCCAGCTCGCGCCGCCGGTGCCGCCGACCTGCCAGAACCGGAAGACGGTCATGACGTCGATCCGCGGCAACAGGATCGCGCTGGTCAGCGACGACAGCGCGGCGGTGGTGGCTGCCCCGGCCAGGGCGAGCTTGATCGGGGTGGCGCCACCCCGACCGGTGGACCCGACGAGGTAGACGAAGACCGAGGCCAGGGCCGCGCCCGCGAGGGCGAGCCAGATGTATTGCTGGAGCGAGTCGATCCCGGCGAACGCGATGCCGGCGACGACGAAGAGGGCTGCGCCGTTGTTGACGCCGAGGATGCCGGGATCAGCCAGCGGGTTGCGGGTGACAGCCTGGAGCAGGGCGCCGGAGAGCCCGAGTGCCGCACCGGCGATCAGCGCGAGCACCGTGCGCGGGATCCGTTCCCGGACCGCGATCGCCGCGATCGTGTCGGGGTCGACGCCGAACAGCCCGTTGAGGATGTCGGCGAGGGCGACCTCGCGGGCGCCGAACGCGAGCGAGAGCGCGACGCAGCCGAGCAGGGC
>JAVHXR010000493.1 GCA_031119515.1 Propionicimonas sp. | reverse complement strand
GAGGTGGTGCGACTCGACGCGGGCCAGCGGGCTCTGCGGCCCGCGCGGCAGGCCGGCGAGGTAGTCCTCCAGTTCGTCCTCTGCGTCCTCGACGATCCGCGCGAAGGTCGTCAGCGCGTAGGCGGTTCCGTTGCGGTTGCCCACCGGCCATCACCCCCTGGTGTGGTTGGGATCGGACGCGTCCTCACAGGTGGGCCTGGTGCTCGGTGAGGAACTGCTCCCAGGCGGCCTTGAACTCGGACGGACTCAGCAAGGGCGCCTGTTCCTGCAGCGCCCAGAACCCTTCGCGGACGGCCACCGCGCTCTGGATCTCCCGGGTGGACAGGTCCTCGTGGGCGCAGTAGTAGGTGCCGCCCTCCATGCTGTTCGCGGCGATCCAGGCCTTGAGCGGCTCGGTCGGCGGGGGGTACGGGAAGTCGATCCCTCGTCCCCAGACGAACCGGATGTCCTTGGGGATGACATAGGCGAAGGCGTCGATGTAGTGCTGCCAGGGCCCGTCGAAGTTGCTCTCGAAGAACAGGTAGGGGTAGTTGAGCTTCTCCCCGTCCAGTCGCTCGACGACGGTCCAGCGGACGAACTTGATGAAGTTGAACTGGATGATGTGGGACCGGATCGGCAGGTAGGGGACGGCGCCGAAGGCTGCCCGGAGCGCCCACACCCACTGCTTGCGGATCGGGGTGAAGAGGGTCAGCGCAGTCATCCGGCCGGCGGTGTTCCCGCCGGTCACGACGCGTTGTGGCTTGGGTATCCTGCGTCCCCCCACCGCCGCCTTGCCGGGCATGGCTCATTCTCGCGCGACCGATTCCGGGCCTGCCGGTCGGAGCATTACCACCATGGCCGGCCGCGGCTGTCCACACCCGGCCCCCACAGCTCGCCTTCCGACATATCCTCCGGCCGAGCTCCCGTGGTGGCAGTTTCTGGACGGCGCGGCCACAGGTGGCAATCTCGCCGATGCCGCTGCGGGCGGGCTTCGCCTAGGGTGCCGCCATGAGCCCGAGTGGAGACACCGGACCGATCCGGCGACTGAGCGTCCTCAGCACCGGGTCGGTGCGGATCCGCCCCGAGCACGGGCACCGCACCTGGCGCCCGTTGCCGGTGTGGCTGCTCACCTCGCGGCGCTGGACGCCGCCGCTGCCGATCAACGTCTTCGTGATCGAGCACGATCGTGGGCTGGTGCTGTTCGACACCGGCCAGGACCGCCGTTCGGTGACCGACGCGGACTACTACCCCGGCGGACTGGCGGGGGTGGTGTACCACCGGCTGGCCGAGTTCGCGATCGGTAAGGACGAGACCCTGCCGGCCAGGCTGCGCTCCTACGGCTACCAGCCGGACGAGGTCAGCCACGTCGTGGTGTCCCACCTGCACCAGGACCACATGGGCAGCGTCCTCGACGTCCCCAACGCCGAACTCCTCGTGTCCCGCACCGAGTGGGAACTGGTGCGCCGTGTTGGGGCGGAGGCGAACGGGTATCTTCGCCGGCACATCGAGGCCGCTGCGGAGCGCTGGCGTCCGTTCGACTTCCAGCCCGCGGGCGCGGACGTCGCGCCGTTCGGGCAGGCGATGGACCTGTTCGGGGACGGCTCGCTCGTGCTGCTGCCGACCCCCGGGCACACTCCAGGCTCGATCTCGCTGCTGGTCCGACGCCCGGGGGCGGATCCGATCCTGCTGGTGGGCGACCTCACGTTCGATGCCCCGCACTTCGGGCCCGACCACCTTCCCGGGATCGGGAGCCTGCGCGACCTGCGCGCCTCCACCGGGCTGGTCGAGGCGCTCCGGGCGCGGCTGCCCGGGCTGGCGATCTGCGCGGCGCACGACCCGGCGGCAGCCGGCAGCTTCCGCGCCGCCGTGGACGCCGCCGGCTGAGGCCGGCCGTCAGACGAAGCCGAAGATCGGCGGGAAGCCGAGCGCCACGAACAGTGCCCAGGCCAGCGACACCGGCAGCAGCGCGGTCAGCCAGCGTTCCAGCTGCAGGTACGGACGGCGTCCGCGCAGGAAGCCGGCCAGCAGCCAGGCCGCCCCGGCCAGGATCACCAGCAGGATGACGTTCAGCCCGAGCGAGGCGACCTTGTTGGCGCTGAAGCCGAAGGCTCCGATCCGTCCGGCCATGGCGGTCAGCACGTAGGCGTTCACGATCAGCGCGCTGGCCACCATCACCAGCTGCAGCCCGTCGAACAGGGTGGGCGGGGCGAGTCCGTCGCGGGCAGAGACCGAGTACAGCAGCAGCGCGAGTACGACGATCAGCACCACGTCGAAGATGATCAGCACGTCTCGCCTGACATCGAGCACGGCCGGTTGCCAGGCGGCCACCACCAGGAACACCAGCAGCATCGCCGTGAACAGCGGGGTGAACACCTTGGTGAGCACTGGCGCCATGTTCTCCACCACGGCCTGCTTGGCCTCCACAAGCCAGGCCGCGACCAGCACCGCGCCGGCGGCGCCGCACGGCACCACCCACTCCATCAGTACCTGCTGGGCGCGTTCCTCGGCCCCGAGCAGGCTGAACAGTCCCTGCGTGGTGGCCACCAGCACGATGCCGCCGAGCGCGATCAGGACGTAGTAGATGAACCACTCCCCGGTGAACCTCATGAAGTCCATTCGGGCCGGGGCG
>JAVHXR010000492.1 GCA_031119515.1 Propionicimonas sp. | reverse complement strand
CGTGAGGGCAACGCCATCGGCGTCAAGGTCACCCTCCGCGGCGACCAGATGTGGGAGTTCTTCGATCGTCTGGTGACCCTCTCCATCCCCCGCATCCGCGACTTCCGCGGGTTGCCGTCGAAGAGCTTCGACGGCCGGGGCAACTACACGTTCGGCGTGACCGAACAGCTGATCTTCCCGGAGATCGATTACGACAAGGTCGATGCCTCCCGGGGCATGGACATCACCATTGTGACCACCGCACGAACCGATGCTGAAGGCAAGGCTCTCCTCGACGCCTTTGGCTTCCCATTCCGTCGGGAAGGGATCTGACATGGCGACCGAGGCTCTGAAGCAGAAGCAGCAGCGCAAGCCGAAGTTCAAGGTACGTGGCTACACCCGGTGCCGCCGGTGTGGACGCCCGCGTTCCGTGTACCGCAAGTTCGGCCTCTGCCGGGTGTGCCTGAGGGAGCTGGCCCATGCGGGCGAGATCCCGGGCGTCACCAAGGCGAGCTGGTGAGGGGAGGATTCGACCATGACGATGACTGATCCCATCGCGGACATGCTGACCCGTCTCCGCAACGCGAACGTCGCGATGCACGACGAGGTCCTGATGCCGGCCTCCAAGCAGAAGGAAGCCCTGGCCGGAGTGCTCGTCAAGGAGGGCTACATCGTTGGCTTCTCCATCGACGAGAACACCAAGGGCCCCGGCAAGGTGCTGAAGATCGACATGAAGTACTCGGCGGAGCGTCGCCGGGTCATCTCGGGCATCCGTCGGGTGTCCAAGCCGGGGCTGCGGGTCTACCGCAAGCACAACGAGGTCGAGCGCGTCCTCGGAGGTCTCGGCATCGCCGTCCTGTCCACGAGCAAGGGTCTCATGACCGACCGCGAGGCACGTCGCCAGCGCGTCGGTGGTGAAGTGCTCTGCCACGTCTGGTAAGGACCGAACAGATGTCACGAATCGGCAAAGCACCGATCGAGGTCCCCAGTGGTGTCGAGGTCCGGATCTCCGGGCGCTCGCTCACCGTCAAGGGTCCGAAGGGTGAGCTCTCCCGTGAGCTCTCCGAGCTGGTGACCCTCCGCCAGGAGGAGAACCTCCTGCTGGTGGAGCGCATCGACGACGAGCGCGAGAGCCGTGCGATGCACGGTCTCATGCGCTCCCTCGTGGCCAACATGGTCACGGGTGTCACCGACGGCTTCCGCAAGGAGCTCGACATCGTGGGCGTCGGCTACCGCGCCGCCGCGAAGGGCAGCGACGGGCTCGAGCTGGCACTCGGGTTCTCCCACCCGGTCGTGGTGTCGGCTCCGGCCGGGATCTCGTTCGTGGTCCCCGCTCCCACCCGCATCGAGGTGCACGGGATCGACAAGCAGTTGGTCGGCCAGGTGGCCGCCGACATCCGGGCCTGGCGCAAGCCGGAGCCGTACAAGGGCAAGGGTGTTCGCTACGTCGGCGAGCACGTCCGCCGCAAGGCCGGCAAGGCCGGTAAGTGAGGCGACGATGAGCGACAAGTCGAAGAAGAAGCAGGTCGGCCGCAAGCGCCGCCACGCACGTGTCCGCAAGAGCGTCACCGGCACCGCCGAGCGTCCGCGCCTGGCCGTGTTCCGTTCCAACCGCCACGTCGTGGCACAGGTGATCGACGACCGCGCCGGTGTGACCGTCGCGGCGGCGAGCACCCTCGAGACCGACCTCCGGGGCGGCACCACCTCCAACCGCGAGGCTGCTGCCAAGGTCGGCACGTTGGTCGCCGAGCGCGCCAAGGCGGCGGGCGTCGAGACGGTCGTGTTCGACCGTGGCGGCTTCCGCTACCAGGGTCGCGTGGCTGCGCTGGCCGACGCCGCACGAGAAGCAGGACTGGAGTTCTGATGGCACTGAACAAGGACAGCTCGGACCTGCAGCTGCGCGAGTCACGGGTCATCAACATCAACCGCGTCGCCAAGGTCGTGAAGGGTGGCCGTCGCTTCTCCTTCACCGCCCTCGTGGTGATCGGTGACGGCGCCGGCCGCGTCGGCCTGGGCTACGGCAAGGCGAAGGAAGTCCCGCTGGCGATCCAGAAGGGCACCGAAGAGGCTCGCAAGAACCTGTTCACCGTGCCGCTCGCGAGCGGCACGATCATCCACCCCGTCATCGGCATCATGGGTGCCGGTCGGGTGATGCTGAAGCCGGCCGCTCCCGGTACCGGTGTGATCGCCGGTGGCGCCGCCCGCGCCATCCTCGAAGAGGCCGGCATCCACGACGTGCTGTGCAAGTCGCTCGGCTCGTCCAACTACATCAACGTCGCCCGGGCCACGGTCGCCGGTCTGCAGGCGCTTCGTCGCCCGGACGAGATCGCTGCCCTGCGCGGGCTCGATCCCGAGGATTGCATCCCGAAGGGCCTGCTCAAGGCCTACCAGGAGTCCGAGCGAGGCCCGGCTCCCGAACCGTTCGAGGTCGCGTGATGGCGCAGCTGAAGCTCACCCAGACCGGCTCGTCGATCGGCACCAAGCCCAAGCAGCGCGGCACCCTCCGTGCGCTCGGTCTGGGTCGCATCGGCAAGTCCCGTGTCCACACCGACACCCCCGACCTGCGCGGCCAGCTCCAGAAGGTGCCGCACCTGGTCACCGTCGAGCCCGTGTCCGCCGAGGAAGGCGA
>JAVHXR010000491.1 GCA_031119515.1 Propionicimonas sp. | reverse complement strand
CGGCCCTCGCCCTCGGGCCGGCACCGACCCCGTACATCGCGGTCACCGGCGGGAGCGCCGACCTGGTGGTCACCGCAGCAGGGGTGGCCGGCAGCATCGCCGCCACCGCCGTGGTCAACCTTCCCGGCCTGATCGCCGGCGGCAGCTTCGGCGTCCGGGTCGTCCTGGATTCCGCCACCGGGTACCTCGCCGTCCAGGTCAGCGACGTCTCGCTGACCTTCGCCGGGATCGCGACGTTGACCGGCGACTTCGGCTTCGCCCGGTCCGCCGCCGGCGGCGTGGTCGAGACCGTGGTCGCGCTCAGCGACGTCAGCGTCTCGTTCACCGGTGGGGGCGACCTCGGTGCCTCGATCAGCGCCGGGACCGGCCTGTTCGTGCTCCGGGCCGGCGGCGTGGCCGGGTTCCTCTCGGGCAAGGTCAGCGGGACGGCCGCGGGGATCCAGCTGTCCGGCACCGCGGCGGTCGCCGTCAACACCCTCACCAACACCGCCGTCGACACCTCCGTCACGCTGGACGGCCGCACCGTCGCGGTCCGGTTCGACTCCTCGCCGACCACCGTCTTCGACCTTGCGCTGGCCGCGGCGTCGCTCAGGATCGGCGACTTCGTGACCATCGAGGGCAGCTTCTCCTACACCGGCGACCACTTCATCGGGACCGGCCTGATGGTCTTCCTCGGGCAGGGCCCCGCCCGCCTGGACGACGGCTCGCTCAACCCGCTCGCCGTGGGAGTGCTGCTCGAGGACGCCACCGTCGCGCTGGTCAGGGTCGGCGACCAGGATCCGACCTACGCCCTGCTCGCCACCGGCAGGGTGAGCATCATCGGCGTCCCCGGGGTCACGCTCGCCGGCACCACCACCGTCCGGTTCAACAACACCGGCGCCCGCGTCACCCGCACCCTGCCGGCGGTGCCCGGCACCGAAGGCGAACCGGTCGAACTCGACCTCGCCACCGGCACCTCCGAGTTCCTGGTCGGCGACGCCACCCTTGCCTTCGCCGGCTACGCCCTGACCGGCAGCTTCGGCTTCTCCCGGGTCGGGAACGACACCGTCATCACGATCGTCGGTGGCGGCCTCTCGCTCGCCGGGGCCGTCAGCGTCGCCAGCATCGACGGCAGCCTCGCGCTGACCGCCAGCGGCCTGGCCGCCTCGATCGACGGTGAGCTGTCGGTTCCCGCGCTCGGACTGGCCGGCGTCGGGGTCGAGGTGCGGTTCGACACCCGCCCCGGGGCGGCGGTGCCGTTGTCGCTGACGGTCGGCAACCTCGCCCTCGAGATCGCCGGGCAGGCGATCGCGGTGGGCAGGCTCACCCTCACCAGGCAGGCGGTCGCGGGCGGGGCGATCGCCACCCGCGGCGAACTGGCCGACGCCCGGCTCGCCATCGGCGCCGGCGGCAGCCCGCTGCTCACCGCCACCGTGGCGAACGGCTGGCTGGTGCTGACCGCCGCCGGCCTGACCGGCGCGATGATCGCCACCGTCACCACCTCGTTGCCCAACATCGTCCTCGGGGCGGCCGTCGAGCTCCAGGTGAACACCACCCCGAGCGAGTCCGGCGGGCTCCCCGCCGGACCGTACCTGCGGGTCGCCGCCACCGGCGTCGTGGTCGCCGTGGCCGGTCAGGAACTGCGCGGCAACCTCGTCCTGGTGCGGTCGGCCGGGGCCGGCGGCACCACGCTGCAGGTCACCGTGAGCGCGGCCAGCCTGGTCCTCGGCGGCGGGATGGTCAGCCTCACCAACGGCGCGGGGAACCTCGTCCTGGCCCCGGCGGCAAGCGGGTCGACGCTCAGCGGCGTGCTCGGCGGCACGGTGGGGGTCGACATCCCCGGGGTCACCCTGACCGGCACCCTGCGTCTCAGCCTCGACACCTCGACCGGTGCGGTCGGGTTCACCGGCACCGGGGTCGCCCTGGTGATCGCCGGCCAGAGCCTCACCGGGGACCTGGCGATCGCCAGCACACCCGGCTCACTGCGGGTCGACGTCACGAACGCAGCCCTCTCCTTCGGCGGCGGGGTCGTCACCTTGTCGGAGGGCCAGGCCCACCTCGTCGTGACGACAGGGGTCGGGATCTCCGGAACGGTCACCGGCCGGGTGGCCGTCGCCGTCCCGGGTGTCAGCATCGCGAGCCAGGTCACCGTCGTCCTCGACCCGGCCGCCGACCCGGCGCTGCGGATCGGCGTGGCGGGCACGGACGTCACGATCGCAGGCGTCGGGCTGCACGTCGACTCGCTGTGGTTCTCCCAGTCCGCCGACGGCACCATCCGGCTCGCCGTGGCCGGCGCCCGGCTGGCCCTGGGACCGGCCGGGGCCGAGTACGTCGTGGTGAGCGACGGCAACGCGAACCTCACCGCCACCGCCGCCGGCCTGAGCGGGGCGGTCTCCGCCACGGCCACCGTCTCCATCCCCGGGTTCGCCAGTGCCAGCGCCGCCGTCCGGGTGATCATCGACACTCCGACCGGCTACCTCGCCGTCGAGGTCACCGGTTTCAGCCTCGACTTCGGGGCCGGCACGATCGCGGGCGACTTCGCGTTCAGCACCTCCACCACCCCACAGGCGAGCGAGACAGTGGTGGCGCTCAGCAACGTCACCGCCACCGTCGGCAGCGGGGGCGACGGGGT
>JAVHXR010000490.1 GCA_031119515.1 Propionicimonas sp. | reverse complement strand
GCCGAACACCTCGCTGGAGGGTGCCACCTCGATCGGACGGGGCGCGACCATCGGCCCGGACACCACGCTCGTCGACGTCGAGGTGGGGGAGGAGGCCACTGTCACCCGCACCCACGCCGAGCTGGCGGTGATCGGCGACCGCGCCATGGTCGGCCCGTTCTCCTACCTGCGCCCCGGCACCGAACTCGGCGCGAAGGGCAAGATCGGCGCCTTCGTCGAGACCAAGAAGGCGGTGATCGGGGAGGGTGCGAAGGTGCCTCACCTCACCTACTGCGGCGACGCCGTGATCGGGGAGGGCGCCAACATCGGCGCCGGCACGATCTTCGCCAACTACGACGGCGTCACCAAGAGCACCTCGACGGTCGGCGCCCACAGCTTCGTCGGCAGCGACTCCGTCCTGGTGGCCCCGGTCCAGATCGCCGACGGCGCCTACGTCGCGGCCGGGTCGACCATCACCGGCGATGTCGGGCCGGGCGAACTGGCGGTCGCCCGCGGCCAGCAACGCAACATCGCGGGGTGGGTTGCACGGCGCCGCGCAGGCACCGCCACGGACGCCGCGGCCCGCGCCGCCCAAAAGGCAGACGGTCACGATCCCTCCCCACAAGGGACTAACCTGAGCGCACCACAGCGCCAGGAGGAGGCCGAGTGAGCGGGATCAAGCGGCCCACCGAGAAGCACCTGATGGTGTGTACCGGGCGGGCCTTCCCGGAGCTTGCCCAGGAGATTGCGGAGCTGCTCGGGGTCGATCTGGTGCCCACCCGCTCGCTCACCTACGCCAACTCCGAGATCTACGTCCGCTTCGAGGAGTCCGTCCGCGGCGCCGACGCGTTCGTCATCCAGAGCCATCCCGCCCCGGTCAACGAGTGGCTGATGGAACAGCTGATCATGGTCGACGCGCTGAAGCGGGCCTCCGCCAAGCGGATCACGGTGATCTCCCCGTTCTACCCCTACGGCCGCCAGGACAAGAAGCACGCCGGCCGCGAGCCGATCTCGGCCCGGCTGATCGCCGACCTCTACAAGACCGCCGGCGCCAACCGGCTGATGTCGATCGACCTGCACGCCGCCCAGATCCAGGGCTTCTTCGACGGCCCCGTCGACCACCTGCTGGCGCTCCCGGTGCTGCACGAATACGTGGCCTCCAAGTACGACGTCAGCGAGATGACCGTGGTGTCGCCGGACGCGGGCCGGGTCCGGCTGGCCGACATGTGGTCGGACCGGCTCGGCAGCCCGCTGGCGATCATCCACAAGCGGCGCGACCCGAACCGGGCGAACGAGGTCGCCGTCGGCGAGGTGGTCGGCGACGTCACCGGCCGGATGTGCCTGCTGGTCGACGACATGATCGACACCGCCGGCACCATCTGCCAGGCCGCCGAGGCGCTGGTCGCCCACGGGGCGAAGGGCGTCATCGCCGCCGCGACTCACCCGATCCTGTCCGGCCCGGCGGTGCAGCGGCTCAACGAGGCCCCGTTCTCGGAGGTCATCGTCACCAACACGCTGCCGCTGTCGGACGCGGTGAACATCCCCAAGCTCACCGTGCTGTCGATGGCCCCGCTGATCGCGCAGGCGATCCGGGCGGTGTTCGAGGACGGCTCGGTGGCCTCGCTCTTCGACGGCACCAACTAGCGGCGCGGGCCCTTCCCGCCCGTCGTCCGGGCCGGCGCCCGGACCGGGCGCTCGTCCCCGCGGCCGGATCGCCGGCTCGATTCGCCGGTCTCGTCCGGCCCCTGTAAGATTGCCGAGTTACCTCGGCGAGGGGTCTCGACCCGTGATCGACAAGGTCCTCCCTTGCTGAGCCGTGTGGACGTACAAGGTTGAGGAGAACCCAGAAGTGTCAGAGAACAAGATCGCCGCGGTGTCGCGTACCGAGTTCGGGAAGGGTGCCGCCCGTCGCGCCCGTCGCGAGGGTCTGGTGCCGGCCGTGCTCTACGGGCACGGGACCGATCCGATCCACGTCTCGCTGCCCGGCCACGAGGTCCTGCTGGCGCTGCGCGTCGCGAACGCGCTGCTGACCGTGTCGATCGACGGCGGCAAGGACCAGCTCGCCCTGCCCAAGCAGGTGCAGCGCAACCCGATCAAGGGCACCATCGAGCACCTCGACCTGGTCATCGTCAAGCGCGGCGAGAAGGTCACCGTCGAGGTCCCGCTGGTCGTCGTCGGCGAGGAGAAGCTGGACGGCCTGGTCGTCATGGACCAGCAGACCATCGCCCTCGAGGCCGAGGCCACCCACATCCCGGCCAGCATCGAGATCTCGGTCGCCGGCCTCGCCGTCGGTGACGCGATCAGCGCCGGCCAGCTCGACCTGCCCAAGGGCGCCACCTTCCCGGGCGAGCCCGAGGACCTGATCCTGAGCATCGCCCCGACGCCTGCCGCCGAGTCGCCGGCCGAGGCTGGGGAGGCCGGGGAGGCCGCGGCCGAGGAAGCCGCCGAAGAGGCGTGACCCGGCAGCCGGTGGGCACCTGGGTGGTGGTCGGGCTCGGGAACCCGGGCCCGGCCTACGCCGCCCACCGCCACAACGTCGGCTACCGCGTCGTGGAGGCACTCGCCGGGCCGGCGTCGGCGTCCTTCAGCCACTCGCTGCGGCTGGGCGCGGATGGCTGCCGGACGCGGCTCACCGCG
>JAVHXR010000046.1:6109-11081 GCA_031119515.1 Propionicimonas sp. | reverse complement strand
ATGTTCTCCCGGATCGTGCCGCCGAACAGCCAGGTGTCCTGCAGCACCATGCCGATCCGCTTGCGCAACTCCCGCCGCGGCACCGTCGAGATGTCCACGCCGTCCAGCGTGATCCGTCCGGACTGCAGGTCGTAGAACCGCAGGATCAGGTTGACGAGAGTGGTCTTGCCGGCGCCCGTCGGGCCCACGATGGCGACTGTCGACCCCGGCTCGGCGACCAGGGACAGGTCGGTGATCAGCGGCTTCGCGGGGTCGTAGCTGAACGAGACGTGCTCGAACTCGACCCGGCCGCCGGTCACCTCCAGCTCGCCGGAGGCGTCGGCCGGCTCCTCCTCGGCGTCCAGCACCTCGAAGACCCGCTCGGCCGAGGCCACGCCGGACTGCAGCAGGTTGGCCATCGAGGCCAGCTGCGTGATCGGCTGGGTGAACATCCGCGAGTACTGGATGAACGCCTGGACTGCGCCGAGACCGAGCGTCCCGGCGGCGACCTGGAGGCCGCCGACGACCGCGATCACGACGTAGTTCAGGTTCCCGACGAAGAACATCACCGGCATGATGATCCCGGAGATGAACTGGGCCCCGAAGGACGCCTGGAAGAGCTCCTCGTTCTTGGCCTGGAAAGCGGTCATGGTCTCCCGCTGGCGGCCGAACACCGTCACCAGGTCGTGGCCGGTGTAGGTCTCCTCGATCTGGGAGTTGAGTTCGCCGGTGGACTTCCAGGTCTTGGCGAACAGCTTCTGCGAGCGCTTGCCGATCACCATCGTGAGTCCCATCGCGACCGGGATGGTGACCAGGGCGACCACCGCGAGCAGCGGCGACACCCAGAACATCATGAAGACGACGCCGATCAGCAGGAACACGTTCGAGAGCAGCTGGGCGAGGGTCTGCTGCAGCGACTGGGCGACGTTGTCGACGTCGTTGGTGACCCGGCTGAGCAGCTCACCCCTCGGCTGGCCGTCGAAGTACTTCAGCGGCAGGCGGGTGAGCTTCTCGGACACCTCGGCCCGCATCCGGTACACCGAGCGCTGCACGATGCCGTTGGTGAGAAGCCCGGCTCCCCAGCTCAGCAGGGCCGCGGCGAGGTACACCCCGAGCGCCATCACCAGCACCTGCGCGATCGCCGCGAAGTCCACCCCGGTGCCCTCGACGACCGCGCCGGTGTAGAGCAGGTCGGTCGCCTGGCCGAGGATCAACGGTCCGACCGCGGAGCCCGCAGTGCCGGCCACGATCATCACGACGACGGCGATGATCCTGGGGATCTCCGGACGGAGGTGGCCCAGCAGCCGGCGCAGCGAGGGGCCGAAGTTGACCGCCTTCTCGCCGGTGCCGCCGCCCCCCATCGGGCCGTGGCCCATCCCCCGCTGCGGGCCGAACTTGGGGCGTGCGTTCGCCTTCGCCGGCGCGGGCCCGGCCTGGGGCTCGGGCGGCTGGACGCCGGCTGCCGCGGTGCCGGGCACCGGCGGCTCGACCTCTGCCCGGTCGGTCTGGGTCTGGTCGGTGCTCATGCCGCCACCTCGCTCGCCTTGAACTGGCTCTCGACGATCTCCGCGTAGGTCGGGCAGTCCTCGACCAGCTCCTCGTGGGTTCCGAGGCCGACGATCCTGCCGTTGTCGAGGACGACGATCTGGTCGGCGTGGCGGATCGACGAGACCCGTTGGGCGACCACGATCACCGCCGCCTGGGCGACCTCGGGGGCCAGTGCCGTCCGGAGGGCCGCGTCGGTGGCGACGTCCAGCGCTGAGAACGAGTCGTCGAAGACGTAGATCTCGGGCTTGCGCACCAGGGCCCGCGCGATCGACAGCCGCTGTCGCTGGCCGCCCGACACGTTCGTCCCACCCTGGGCGATCGGTGAGTCGAGGCCGTTCGGCATTCGTTCGACGAAGCCCCTGCCCTGCGCGATCTCGAGGGCGCGCCAGAGTTCCTCGTCGGTGGCGTCGGGCTTGCCCAGCCGCAGGTTCGAGGCCACCGTCCCGCTGAACAGGTACGGCTTCTGGGGGACGTAGCCGATCCGCTCCCACAGCAGGTCGGGGTCGAGCTCGCGGACGTCCACGCCGTCGACCCTCACGCTGCCGGCGGTCGCGTCGAACAGTCTCGGGACGAGGCCGACGAGGGTGGTCTTGCCGGAGCCGGTGGAGCCGATCACGGCGGTGGTCTCGCCCGGCCGCGCGGTGAAGGTGATCCCGGACAGCACCGGTGTCTCCGCGCCCGGGTAGGCGAAGTCGACGCCCTCGAAAGCGACGGTGCCGTGGCTGGTGACCGTGGTGACGGGGCTGGCCGGAGGCAGGACCGAGGACTCGGTGCCGAGCACCTCGTTGATCCGGCCGGCCGACACCTGGGCCCGCGGGGCGATCATCAGCATCATCGTTGACATCAGCACGCTCATCAGGATCTGCATCAGGTATGACAGGTAGGCGGTCAGCTGGCCGACCTGGAGGTACCCGTCGGCGACCCGGTGGGCGCCGAACCACAGCACCGCCACCTGGGACAGGTTCATGATGAGCATGACCGCGGGGAACATCGTCATCATGTAGCGGCCGGCGCGGGTGCCGGTGTCGGCAAGGTCGAGGTTGGCCCGGTCGAACCGGGCGGCCTCGGTGGGTTCGCGGACGAACGCGCGAATCACCCGCAGGCCGGCGATCTGCTCGCGCAGCACGCGGTTCAGGGCGTCCACCCGCACCTGCATGACCTTGAACAGCGGCGTCATGTTGACGATCAGGATCCCGATCAGGATGCCGAGCAGGATCACAGCGACCAGGATGATCCAGCTCAGCCCGACGTCCTCGCGCAGCGCCATGAACACGCCACCGATCGCTGTCAGCGGCGCGGCGACCAGCATCACGGCGGTCATCAGTACGAGCTGCTGCACCTGCTGGACGTCGTTGGTGTTGCGGGTGATCAGGCTGGGGGCGCCGAACCTGTTGACCTCACGGGAGGAGAAGGTGAGGGCGCGGGAGAAGATCGCGTTCCGGATGTCGCGGCCGAAGCTCATCGCCACTCTGGCGCCGAACCAGGTGGCGCCGACCTGGCCGCCGACCTGGACGAGGCTCACCGCGAGCATGATCGCTCCGAGCCTCAGGATCGTCGCGGTGTCACCGGTGGTGACGCCGTCGTCGATGATCTGCGCATTCAGGCTGGGCAGGAACAGCGACGCGATCGACTGGATCAGTTGCAGGACGACGACGCCGACAACGAGCCAGGAGTACGGGCGCAGGAAGCGGGAGAGAAGGCTGGTCATATGGTTCCTCGGGCGATTCCGTGGAGGACGACGTCGGCGACGTCGTCCGGCCCCGGGAGAGGGTTGGTTTCGGTGGGGTCGAAGCTGGTGGCGAAGGAGAGCGCGAGCAGCAGTTGGGCGGCGGTCCGCGGGGGGACGGTGAGGTCGTCCGCGTACTCGTCCAGCGCGCCGATCACGGCTTCGGTCAGCCTCTGGCGGCGTTCGTGGTGGTGGAACGCCTTGTGGTGGTTGGTTGTTCCGGCCGGGATGGGGCGACCGAACGGGTGCAGCGTCATGCTGAGCGCCCGGGTCCGGCGGATCTCGGACTGCAGGATCTCCAGGACCGAGGCCACCCGCTGCTGGAGCGGGACGCCGGCGGGGAGCTGGTGCAGCTGCTCCACCGCCAGCTCGGCCTGGAGCGCCGCTATCGCGGCCGCGCCGAGCAGCTCCTGCTTCGATTCGAAGACCCGGAACAGGGTTCCCTCGGCGACGCCGGCGGCCTCGGCGATCTGCCGGGTGGTGAGGGCGGTACCTTGGGTGAGCAGCAGTGGCGCGACAGCGTCGATGATCGCCTGACGGCGGTCGTCGGGGGGCATGGCAGCGGCTCGGCTCACGGATCGACTGTAGTGAGTGAGTGCTCACTCAGCAAATCGGCAAGGTTGCCACCCCGGATGTGGGCTGCCCAGGAGACCTCCGCAGACCGGCGCCGCCGGCCGCCGCCGGGGCCGGCCGGGAGGGCTAGGCTCGCTGTCGTGCGTCCCGAACATCTCGACCGGCTCGTCCAGGTCTCCCGGCCCAGCGTCCACCCCGACGGCTGGGCCGTGGTCTCCGCCACCCGCCCCGACTTCGCCGCCGACAGCTACGTCGGCCAGCTCTGGCGGGTCCCGCTGGACGCCGCCCCTGCCCGCCGGATCACCCGGGGGTTCCGCGACACCGCGCCCCGGCTCTCCCCTGACGGCCGGCTGATCGGGTTCCTGCGCGCCGCCGCCGGGGAACCCTCGCAGCTGGCGATCGTGCCCTCGGAGGGCGGCGAGCCGATGGTCGTCACCGACCGCCTGCTCGGAGTGTCCGAGTTCGCGTTCACCCCGGACGGGTCGCGGATCGTCTTCATCTCCGCGGTGCCGGAGGAGGGCCGCTACGGCACCCTCGACGGGATACCCGCAGCGGCGGAGGACCCGCGCCACCTCACCACCTTCGCCTTCCAGTCCAACGGCCGCGGATACACAGCCGACCAGCGCCGCCACGTCTTCGTCGTGGACCTGCCGGATCCGACCGGCGAGCCGCCGGTCACCCCGGTCGGGCGGGCGGCGAAGGCACTGGCCGACGCGGACGAGAAGCCGTCCCTGCTGCCCGAGCCCCGCCAGCTCACCGACGGTGACTACGACCACTCCGAGCCGGTCGTCCAGGGCGAGTCGGTGGTCGTCGTCTCAGCTCGCCACGAGGGCCACGACCTCGACCTGCGCCACGACCTCTACCGGATCGACCTGGCCGGCGGCGAGCCGGTCCTGCTGACCGGTCCAGACCAGGCGGGCACCACGCTCGCGGTCACCTCGCCGGTGGCGCTGTGGGGCGACGTGTGGTTCCTGGCCGGGGACCTCGGCCCTGACGGACGGGCCTTCGTGGGCACCAACCAGGCCGTCTGGCGACTGCCTGCAGGCGGCCGGCCGGAGCGGCTCACCGATCCGGCCGACCTCGACTTCAGCCAGCTGGAGGTCGACCCCAGCCCGGGGGTCGTGCTCGCGGTGCTCACCGAGCGCG
>JAVHXR010000046.1:0-6099 GCA_031119515.1 Propionicimonas sp. | reverse complement strand
GGACGGGACATGGCAGCGGCTCGCCGTCCCCGACGAGGCGTCGGTCGAGGCGATCGCCGGCGGGAACGGCGTCGTCGTCGCCGCGGCGGCGACGGCGGTCACGCCGGGGGAGGTGGCGGTCCTGGGCCTCGAACCCCGGGTGCTGACCGACTTCGCCGCCGGCCTGCGCGAGGTGACCACCATCCACCCGACCCGCGAGCTCGTCGCCGCCAGCCCCGACGGCGGCGAGGTGCACGGCTGGGTCCTCCTGCCGGACGGCGATGGGCCGCACCCCGTCCTGCTCAACATCCACGGCGGGCCGTTCGCCTGCTACGGACCGTCCTTCTTCGACGAGGCGCAGGTCTACGTCGAGGCCGGCTACGCCGTCGTGATGTGCAACCCGCGCGGCTCTGCCGGCTACGGCGAGGCCTACGGGCGCGCGATCCAGGGGTCGTTCGGCGACCGCGACATGGCCGACGTGCTCGCCTTCCTCGACCACGCCCTCGCCACCGTCCCCGGTCTCGACGCCGGCCGGACCGGGGTGATGGGCGGCTCCTACGGCGGCTACCTGACGGCCTGGCTGATCGCCCACGAGCACCGGTTCGCCGCGGCGATCGTGGAGCGGGGCTACCTCGACCCGCGCTCGTTCGTCGGCTCGTCCGACATCGGCTGGTTCTTCGCCCACGCCTACAACACCGCTGATCCCGCGGCGATGGACGCCCAGTCGCCGACCCTGCTGGCCGACCGGGTGCGGACTCCCACGCTGGTGCTCCACTCCGAGCAGGACCTGCGCTGCCCGCTCGCGCAGGCGCTGCGCTACTACGCCGAGCTCAAGCTTGCCGGGGTGGACACCGAGTTGCTGGTGTTCCCGGGCGAGAACCACGAGCTCTCCCGGTCCGGCCGGCCCTGGCACCGCCGGCAGCGGTTCGACGCGATCCTGGACTGGTGGAGCCGCCACCTCCCGGTCTGACGGCTTCCGCGACGCCCCCGGCGGGGTCACCTCCCGGTCTGGCTTCGTCCTGCCGGTCAGTCCTCGACCGCCAGCCTTTGTGCGCGAGGGCCAGCCTCTGTGCGCGAGGGCCAGCCTCTGTGCGCGAGGGCCAGCGCCCGGGGGCTGGCTCTCGGCGATCCGCGAGCCCGCGCCGGGAGGTCGTCCCTCGCGGTTCGTGCGGGCGGGCGCGTGTTCAGGGCAGCGCGGCGGCGCCGATACCCTAGTCCGGTGAGTGAGCCCAACCCGACGCCCGACGCGATCCTCCCCGACAGCGCCGAGCTGTCCGAGCAGCAGCAGGTCCGGCGCGGCAAGCGTGACCGGCTGCTGGGCGAGGGCGTCGCCGCGTACCCGATCGCCGTCCCGCGGACGCACAGCGCATCCCAGGTGCACGAGGGCTGGAGCCACCTCGAGGCCGGAGACGAGACCCGGGACGTCGTGTCGGTCGCCGGACGGGTCGTCTTCCTGCGGAACACCGGCAAGCTCTGCTTCGCCACCCTGCAGGACGGTTTCACGCTGGCCGGCTCCGGCGAGCGGCTGCAGGTGATGATCTCCCTCGCCGAGGTCGGCGAGGAGTCCCTGGCGGCCTGGAAGGCGACCGTCGACCTGGGCGACTTCGTGTCGGTAACCGGACGCGTGATCTCCTCCCGGCGCGGCGAACTGTCGGTGCTCGGCAGCTCCTGGGAGCTCGCCTCGAAGGCGCTGCGCCCGCTGCCGACCCTGCACAAGGAACTCGGCGAGGAGACCAGGGTGCGGCAGCGGTACGCCGATCTGGTGGCACGGCCCGAGGCGCGCGACATGGTGCGTACCAGGGCGTTGGTCACCCACAGCATCCGCGACACCCTGCACTCCGAGGGCTACATCGAGCTCGAGACGCCGGTGCTGCAGCTGATCCACGGCGGCGCCGCGGCGCGTCCGTTCCGCACCCACCTGAACGCGTTCGACACCGACATGACGCTGCGGATCGCGCTCGAGTTGTACCTGAAGCGGGCGATGGTCGGCGGGGCCGACCGGGTGTACGAGCTCGGGCGGATCTTCCGCAACGAGGGGATCGACTCCAGCCACTCCGCCGAGTTCACCATGCTCGAGGCCTACCAGGCCTGGGGCGACCAGTTCAGCATCGCTGAGCTGACCCGGCGGCTGGTCCAGAACGCGGCCGACGCGGTCGGCTCCCGGGTGATCCAGACTCCTCGTGGCGAGGTCGACCTGGACGGGGAGTGGGCCTGGAAGCCGGTCTACCCGACGCTGGCCGAGGCCGTCGGCGAGGAGATCACCCCCGCCACCGACGCTGCCGTGCTGCGCGGGCTGGCCGACGCCCGCGAGATCGAGTACGACCCTGCCTGGGGCGCGCAGAAGCTGGTGATGGAGCTGTTCGGCGAGATCGTCGAACCCACCCTGCTGCAGCCCACCTTCGTCTGCGACTACCCGCCGATCGCACAGCCGCTGGCCCGGCCGCACCGCACCGACCCCGACCTGATCGAGGCCTGGGACCTGATCATCGGCGGGGTCGAGCGCGGCACGGGGTTCTCCGAGCTGATCGACCCCGTGATCCAGCGGGAACGGCTGGTGGCCCAGTCCCTCAAGGCCGCCGCAGGCGACCCCGAGGCGATGGAACTGGACGAGGACTTCCTGGCGGCGCTCGAGTTCGGCGCCCCCCCGATGGGCGGCATGGGCCTTGGCATCGACCGGCTGATGATGCTGCTCACCGGGGCGGGCATCCGCGAGACCATCCTGTTCCCGCTGCTCAAGCCGCTGGGCTGAGCAGCGGGAACCAGGATGGTCAGCGGCCGACCAGGCGGGTGGCCTTCGACTTCTTCGTCACGGTGGTGAAGCCGGACTTCGACCCGGTCACACGGACCTCGATCCGGTTCCCGCGGTCGGCCCGCTTCAGGACGTAGGTCGACTTCGTCGCCCCGGGGATCGCGTGCCCGGAGCGGTACCACCGGTAGGTGAGCTTCACGCTGCCGGGGCCCCAGCTGCCCGGCTTGGCGGTCAGCTTGCGCCCGACGGTCGCCGTCCCGGTCACCTTCGGGGTCGCGGTCGTCAGGCTCCCGGTGGCCACCTTCGCGGTCGCCTTCGAGGTCTTCGAGACGGTCGGGAAGCCGGCCCTGGTGCCGGTGACGGTGACGGTGATCTTCTGGCCGCGGTCGGCCGCCACGAGGGTGTAGGTCGACCTGGTCGCCCCGGCGATGGCCTTGCCGTTGCGCAGCCAGCGGTAGCCGAACGCGACTCCGGACGGGCTCCAGGAGCCGGCCTTGGCGGTCAGCGTCCGGCCGACCTTGGCGGTGCCGCTGATCGTCGGGGTCGCGGCGGTGATCCGGCCGGTGGCCGTCACCGCTGCCGCGTCGGCGGACAGGCTGGCGAGCCCGGTGACCAGGGTCACGCGCGCGGTGTAGCTGCCGGGGTCGGCGGCCACGAGGGTGACCCGTGAGGTGGACGCCGCCAGCCCGGGCTCGCTCGCCACGGCCTTGCCGGAGCGCAGCAGCTCGACCGTGTAGGTGAACGGCAGCCGGGGGTCGCTGGTGTTGCCGGCGATCGCCACCTCGACCTTGGCCGGGATCGTGCCCGCAGCCGTCGTGACCGCGGCGGTGACCGACGGCGTGGTGTACAGCGGCGTCAGCAACTGGTCGGTGGTGTCGTCGACGAGTTCCTCGTCGTCGGCGTAGCCGGCGATGGTGTTGGCGAAGTGCCTGGCCGTCCCGGTCTTCCCGGAGTGCACCCAGATCGCGCCGCGGGCGTTCGCCTCGTCCGGGGTGGTGGGCCCGGTGAGGAGGTTGCCGGCGACCAGGACGTCGGAGACCGGGGTGATCCCGGTGTAGCGGCCACTCGCGGTGACGCCGGCGGAGTTGTAGTCGATGGCGACCGCGGAGTCGGTGGCGGAGATCGTGTTGGAGATGATCGTGGCGTCCCCGGCGCCGTACAGCAGGATGCCCGTGCCGGTGCGGTACTGGCCGGCCTGGGTTGACTGGGCGCCGACGATCTCGTTGCCCGCGATCCGGCTGGTCGCCCCGGAGCCGACCAGGATGCCGTTCGGCGGGGTGGCGGGGTTGCCGGACGAGATCGTGCTGTCGGTGATCGTGGCACGGGTGCCCGTCCCGAAGACGTAGATGCCGCCCTTGTTGTAGTCCGAGATGGTGGCGCCGGTGACCGTCACCTCTGCGTCGCTGCCGAGCAGCGAGTTGTCGACCAGGATGCCGTAGCCGCCGTTGCCGAGGTTGGTGCCGAGGATGCCGGTGATCGTCACGTCGGTGGCGACCAGGCCGCCGTTGACGACCCGGAGACCGGCCGCGGTGCTGGACGCCGACCAGGGCGCAGCCCGGTCGGCCCGGGTGATGGTCACGTCCTCGACGGCGATCGAGCCGGCGCCGTCGTTGGCCACGATCGCGCCGGCCCAGGAACTGCCGACCGCGGTGATGGTGTGGCCCGCGCCGTCGAGGGTGGTTCCGTCCGGCAGGACGAGGGTGGAGGACACTTCGCAGTCGCTGGTGAGGACGGCGGTGGCGCCGGTGGCGGCGTCCACGAGGTCCTGGCAGGTGGCGGCGCCGGCGTGCGCCGTCGGTGCGCCGAGGACGGGGGTGGTGAGGGCGACGGCGGCCGCGACGGCGGTCGCGACGAGGCGCTTCGGACGGGTGAATTCGACAGTATGGCCGATGGACATCGGTTCGGGCCTTCCAGGGTGGCGTGCAGATGCATTCCCCCCAGAAGGCGGCCAGCCAACCGCGGCCCCTCAACGCCCGGCCGGTGTCGCCGGAGCGAGCGGACCGGGCGGCGGCTCAGCCGAGATGGCTGAAAGACTCGCTGCCGATTGGCAGCCTAACGGCGGCGGGCCGACGCCGCCGGAGAATTCAGCAATTGGAGAAAGATTCTCTCCGGCGCTGCTACTTCCAGAGCGTCGCGAGGGCGAAAGCGCCGGCCAGGGCGCCCATGCCGATCAGGATGTTCCAGATCCCGTCCATGTCGGACATCACCGGGATGTAGATCCCCACCGACGCGGTGATGTAGTAGACGACCAGCCAGAGCACGCCGAGCAGGCCCAGGGTGATGAAGGCGGGCAGCACCCACTGGCGGCTACCGGGAGCTGCGGTCGCGCGCTGCTCCTTCGCGCGCGTCTCAGCGCGCTCGTCCTTGGCGGCCTGCTTCTTCTTGCCAGCGGCGGCCTTGCGGACCTTCGACTCGGGCACCGGGTACTCCTTGCACAACACCTGCGGGACGAACCAACAATACCGGGTCGGCCGCGGATCGGCGCTGTCGTAGGGTGGCGATGTGCTGAACCGGTGGACGAGGGCCCGCGTCCAGTTCCGCCGCGCCCGTCGCCAGCGCGCCACCGGGAAGGCGGCCGGGCGGGCGGCGACCTTCCTGACCTGCCTGGCGGCGGGGCTGATGCTCACCACCGGGGCGCTGGCCTCGGAGGGCGACGACCTTCGCCCCGCGAGCACCGCCGACCTGCCGGACCTGCTGCGGGCCGAGGCGCGCCGCAACGCGGAGTTGGCCGCGACTGTCGCAGAACTCCGCACCAGCGTGGACCGGCTGACCGAGCAGGTCTCCACCGACGACCCGCTCGCCCCGCAGCTGGCCGACCTCTCCCGGATCGCGAGCCTCACCCCGGTCGCAGGTCCCGCGGTTACCGTCAGCCTGCCCGATGCACCGCTCAGCGTGAAGCCGGCAGGGGTGGCCGACGAACTGCTGATCGTCCACCAGCAGGACATCCAGGCGGTCGCGAACGCGCTCTGGGAGGGCGGGGCGGAGGCGATGACGATCCAGGGCCAGCGGGTGACCGCGCTGACCGGCATCAAGTGCGTCGGCAACACCGTCCTGCTGCACGGGGTGCCGTACGCCCCGCCCTACGTCGTCACCGCGATCGGGGACCAGGCCGCGCTCGAGGCATCGCTGGCGGCGTCGGACTACCTCACCGTCTACCGCGAGTACGCCACCGCGTACCGGCTCGGCTACGAGCAGCACCGGGAGCAGGATGTCGCGATGCCGGGCTTCCAGGGCGGCCTCGACCTCGAGTACGCCGGTCCGGCGCGCTGAGGGCGGCGACGATTAGTCCAGAATGGGAAGCATGACGCGCATCCTGGTCATCGACAACTACGACTCGTTCGTCTACAACCTGGTCCAGTACCTGGGCGAGC
>JAVHXR010000489.1 GCA_031119515.1 Propionicimonas sp. | reverse complement strand
CACGAAACGCTGCTGGACCGCCTCGCCGACCCGGCGCTGGCCGGTCACGCCGCCGGGCGGGGGCTCACGGCGGCGGACCTGGCCGCCCCGAACCGGCCGTTCTCGCTCGCGCGGGTGGTGGACCTCGGCGACCGCCGTGTCGAACTCGTGCACTTCGGTCGCGGCCACACCGACGGCGACGTGGTGGCGATCGTCCCGGACGCCAACCTGATCTTCGCCGGCGACCTCCTGGAGCAGTCGGCTCCCCCCTCCTTCGGCCCGGACTGCTTCCTGAAGGACTGGCCGAGCGCCGTGGACGGCATCCTCGGCCTGGTCGACGAGGACACCGTCATCGTGCCCGGCCACGGCGCGACCATCGACCGGATGTTCGCCTTCGACCAGCGCGCCCGGATCTCGGGACTCTACGGCCAGGTCGAGCACCTGGTGCGCCGCGGGGTGCGGCTGGAGGCGGCCTACGAGGCAGGCGAGTGGCCGTTCGACGAGGCCGTCGTCAGGGACGCCCTGCCGATCGCCTACGCCCAGCTGGCCGCCGAGGGCATCGTGCCCCGCACCATCCTGCCGCTGGCCTGACCGCGTACCGTGGTGGGCATCCGCGAGAGGAGTCGCGATGCCCGCCCCACCACCCCCTGGGGCCGCACCGGCCGGAACCCACCGGGCGACCGACGTCGCCGCGCCCGGGCGCCCGGCACGGATCTGGGTGCCGGCGGGGCTGGCCGCCCTGGCCGTGGCGATCCGCCTGGTCCCGGTGCTGCGCGGCGGCGGCCTCACCGGTCTCGACACCCACGACCCTTACGTCTACTACGCCGGCGCGGTCGCCCTGCTCAGCGGGCGGCTGCCGTACCGCGACTTCCTGTTCCTTCACCCGCCGGGGATCCTGCTCGGCCTCGGACCGTTCGCGGCGGCGGGCGGCCTGCTCGGCGATCCGGCCGGCATGGCGGCCGCGCGGGTCGGCTTCATGGTCGTCGGGGCCGCCAACGTCGTGCTGATCCACCGCCTGCTGCGCCCGGCCGGAAGCCTCGCCGCAGCCGTCGGGGCCGGCCTGTACGCGGTCTGGCTGCCCTCGGCCTACGTCGAGCGCACCGTCCGGCTCGAAGGGCTCGCGACGCTGCTGCTCCTGCTCAGCCTGCTGTTCGTGCAGCGCCTGGGGCGAACCTCGCGGCCGCTGGCCGTCGCCGTGACGGCCGGGGGGCTGCTCGGGCTGGCGGCGATGGTGAAGCTGTGGGGGCTGGCGCCCGGCGCGGTCGTCCTGGCGTGGGTGCTGTGGCAGCACGGCCTGCGCCCGGCCGCCGCAGCGCTCGCCGGATTGGCGGCGACCGGCCTGGCGATGATGCTCCCGTTCGCCTGGGGGTCGCCGAACTGGTTCGACGACCTGGTCATCGACCAGCTCGGCAGGGACCGGTCCACGGTCGGCCTGCCGTCGCGGCTGCTCGGCATTCTCGGGATGGGGCCGCTGCCGCCACCGTGGGCGTTGCCCGCGCTGGTGGCAGGCTGCCTGCTGACCGCCGCCGCTCTCGCCGTCGCCTGGGTCACCCCGCAGGGGCGGCTGCCGGCACTCCTGGCCCTCGGGTGCGGGCTGGTCGTGCTGGCGAGCCCGAGCTGGTACGGCCACTACCCGGCCTTCGTGGCAGCGCCGCTGTGCCTGGTCTACGGCACCGCGACGGGTTGGGTCGCAGCCCGGCTGCCAACCGTGGCGCGGCGCAGCTCACTGACCGGCGTCGGCGCACTGGTCGTCGCGACCGCGGCACTGCAGGTCGTCCAGGAGCACGGCCGGGAGTTCCCCGGCACGCGGCTGGAGGCCGTGCTGCAGACCCTCCCGGGCTGCGTCACCAGCGACCGGCCGGCGGCGACCCTCGTGCTCGGCAACCGGCTGCGAGCCAACCTGGCCGCGCGCTGCGAGGTGGTGATCGACCTCGTCGGGCACCGGGTCGTCCGGGAACGCCACGCACCTGACGGCGCGTCGACCGCACAGGACCACACCCGGTTCGTCACCGACTACCTGGCGAGCGGGCCGACGGCGGTGCTGGTGCTCTCGCTGGCCGACTTCACCCCCGCCCAGCGGAACCTGATCGAGTCGTGGCCGGTGCTTGCCGACCTCGGCCGGGTCGAGGTCCGCGCGACCGGCTAGGTCGTCCTAGCCGCCGGACTTGCGGCGGAACTCGCGCGAGCCACCCTGCCGGCCGCGGGCGTGGGCGCCCTTCTCCTTGTGGTGAGCGTCGTCACCGACGCCGGCCTCGTGGCCGGCGTTCTTCCTGGCGAGGGCTTCCCGCATCCTGGCCTTGAGGTCCTCGTTCTCGGTCATGCGACCCACTGTGCCACCGCCACCGGGCGCGCGTCGAGCGTCACCGCGCGACCATGAGCGCGTCCCGCACGACCGGCCACAGCGTCGGGTCGAGGACGGCGATCAGGCGCCGTCCTACCACGCCGGGGCGGAAGTCGACCCCGTCCTCGCTGGCCATCCTGCCGCCGAACTCGCGGATCATCAGGCCGCCGGGGAGATGGTCCCAGGGGAACATCGAGCGGTAGGTGAGGAAGTCGACCTCGCCGTCCAGCACCTTGGGGTAGTCGATCCCGCAGGAGCCCCAGGAGCGCCGTACCTCGACCTCGTTCGGCTCCTCGTGGCTC
>JAVHXR010000488.1:964-2629 GCA_031119515.1 Propionicimonas sp. | reverse complement strand
CGTGGGCGTCGCCGGCGGCGAAGGCGTCCACGATCTCGTCGAGCAGGGCGTCCGGGGTGTACCCCAGCAGTGCCGTGGCCTGCCGGTAGCGCACCCCGTCCTCACCGGCCCCGCCCAGCAGCTGGTCGAGCACCGACAGGGAATCCCGCACCGATCCGGCCCCGGCACGCACGACCAGCGGCAGCACGGCGGGTTCGACGGCCACGCCCTCGGACTGGCAAACCTGGGCGAGGTAGCCGGACAGAACCTTCGGCGGCACCAGGCGGAACGGGTAGTGGTGGGTACGCGACCGGATGGTGCCGAGCACCTTGTCGGGCTCGGTGGTCGCGAAGATGAACTTGACGTGGGGCGGCGGCTCCTCCACCACCTTCAGCAGCGCGTTGAAGCCCTGCTGGGTGACCATGTGGGCCTCGTCGACGATGTAGATCTTGTACCGGCTTTGGACGGGGGCGAAGAACGCCCGCTCCCGCAGGTCGCGGGCGTCGTCGACGCCGCCGTGGGAGGCCGCGTCGATCTCGATCACGTCGATCGATCCGGGCCCCCCGCGGGCCAGATCACGGCACGACTGGCACTCGCCGCACGGCACCGGGGTAGGGCCGTTGGCACAGTTCAGCGCCCGGGCGAGGATGCGCGCCGAGGTCGTCTTGCCGCAGCCGCGCGGGCCGGAGAACAGGTAGGCGTGGTTGACCCGGTTGTTGACCAGGGCCCGTTGCAGCGGCTCGGTGACGTGCTCCTGGCCGATCACCTCGGCGAAGGTGTCTGGACGGTAGCGCCGGTAGAGGGCCAGCGGGGCATCCGGCCGGGAGACGGGCTGCTCGGTGTCGCGACGGGCGTCCAGCGCGTCCATCAGGTCGGCGGTGACCTCCTCGGCGGGACGGCCGGTCAGCGTCGCCGCCTCGGGCAGGTCGGCGACCTCGACCGCGTAGGGGTCGTCGCCGTCCTCCTCGAACAGGCTCGGGCCGTCCTGGACCAGGAGTTCGGGCTCCTCCTCGAACAGGTCGTCGTCGCGCTCGTCCACGGGGTGAACCTTACGGGGTGCCGACGACACTCGCGATGCGGGTGCCCGGGGTCGGGTGGCTGCCGGGACGGCTGGGGCGGGTGTGGCCGGATCGGCGCGGATCCGCCCCGAATCGGCCACGCCGCAGGACGTGCCGGGCATCGTCGGGGCGCCACCCCCGGGCGTCTGTTGGCCCGATCGGAAGGGGCAGAAAGAAAGGCGGCCCCCGCGCACCCGGAAGAGCTCACTTACCCTTGCTGTCTTCCGACCCTGGGGGAGTTGGGCGAGGTACCGCCGCGCGGGGAACCGTCCACCACTGTACCCGACCGGGCAGGGCGCTGCCGAGCGCAGGAATCCGGTGGTCGGGGGCCGTCCGAGCCTGGCATGCTCGCCAGGGCCGGTTCCGGCCGGCTTCTGCCGGCTCAGTCGAGGGTGGCGACGACGGCCGCGGCGAGCGCGTCGGCCAACCGGGTGCGGAAGGCGGTGGACTTCAGCAGCTTCAGGTCGGCCGGGTTCCTCATGTTGCCGACCTCGAGCATGACTCCCGGCGTCGTCTCCAGCAGGTTGAGGGTGGCGATGTCGGAGCGGGGACTGAGCGCGGTGCCGTCCCCGATGTAGGTCGACCTCGGCATGGACGTGCGGGCCTCGACCGCGTCCCGGACGTTGGT
>JAVHXR010000488.1:0-954 GCA_031119515.1 Propionicimonas sp. | reverse complement strand
CGTGAGGCCCGCTCGAGCCTCGGACCGCCGGCCAT
This sequence comes from Propionicimonas sp., assembly GCA_031119515.1. Classification (GTDB taxonomy): domain Bacteria; phylum Actinomycetota; class Actinomycetes; order Propionibacteriales; family Propionibacteriaceae; genus Propionicimonas. Next base: position 919 of record JAVHXR010000488.1, on the reverse strand, counting down.
CGACGTCGAGACGATGACGTGGAAGCCGCGGGCGCCGCGGGTGAGGTTGCCGTCGGCGTGGATCGAGACCAGCAGGTCGGCCGCGGCGTCGTTGGCGACCTTCGCGCGCAGGTTCACGCACGGCCCGAGGCCGTTGTCATCGTCCCTGGTCAACACGACCTCGGCGCCGAGTTCCCGCAGGGCGGTGCGGAGGGCGTCGGCCTGCTCCCAGTTGTAGGCGTGCTCGGACATCCCTTTGCCGGCTGTGCCCGAGCTGTTGCAGGCCTTCGTGCGGCCATTGCCCGCCGGCACTGCACGGGTGTTGAACGCCTTGCGGTACCGGCCGTTGTGGCCGGGGTCCACGACGACGACCGTGCCGGCCAGTGGCAACGGGCCCGGTGTCGGGGACGCGGCCGGCCCCGCGCTGGCGGTGGGCAAGGTCGTCGTCGGAGGGGCGCTCGCCGGAGCCGGCGACGGCGATGAGGCGGTCGGGCTCGCGGTGACGCCGGCCGCCCGGCCGGGCGCGGGCGGTGGCGCGGAGCAGCCGCCCAGGCTGAGCAGCATCGCCACCGGGAGGACGGCGATCGCGCCCTTCCCGGGCTGGCGCCGACGGATCACTTCACAACGATCGCCTGCAGTTCTCCGACGGGCAAGTCGCGGCTGGCGGAGTGGGTACCGGGCAGGCTCCCGGAGAAGCCCGCGACGCTCCAGTCGATGTCCCAGTGCGTGGTGGCGGTCACGGTGTAGCTGCCGTCGCCGCCGGCCGGATCGCGGTAGGTGTAGCCGCAGGTCGGCGAGGGAGTGGTGTGTGTGTCTCATCAGATCCCTTCCTTCCTGGGCCGAGTCTGGCGGCAGGCTCCGACAGTCACGTCCCGCGAGCTCGACGGGCACCCTCAGGCTGCCGGCGACCGGCCGACTGCGGCCACCGACGGAACCACCC
>JAVHXR010000487.1 GCA_031119515.1 Propionicimonas sp. | reverse complement strand
GCGCACGTGCCGGGCGGACCGGTCGCGGCGCACCGTCTCCACCGGGGTGGCCAGGATGGCGTCGGGATCGCTGGCGGCGACGCCGAGGCGCACGGTGCCCACATCGTCACCGAGGCGCCGGCCCCGGCCGGGCAGTTGACCTTCATGCCGGCCAGCGGCGTGAGCTGGGTGAGGCCCCCGACCGACCCCACCAAGCTCACCGCCGCCGTCGTCGTCCCGCCCCGCGACCTGACCACCGCCCACAGCGAACCCAGCCCGGCGACCAGCGCGGACGGGGCGGGGATCGCACGGAAATTGAGCTCGAGCGAGACCACCGTCGTCCCGCCGACCGGCTGGGAGGTGGTGTACCGGCCCAACGTCGCGCTGGTGACACCGCGTAGCCAGACCTGCCCGGCGCTGTCCACCCTGACGACCAGCGGGCCGACCGTCCGCGGGATCCGGTCGAAGGCCGGCTTCAGCAGCCTCGGCAGCGCGATCGTGACCCCCTGGCCACGGAACGAGCCGAGCGGGACCGTGTAGCTCATCAGGCTGCCGCCGTTGCCGGCCAGGATCTTGTCCCTGCTGTGGCCCTTGATGTAGGAGTCGTCGCCGGTCCCACCCAGCATCGTGTCGACGTAGTCGGAGTTGGTGTCGTACTTCTTGTTCGCGCCGCCGTTGGTGAGCAGGTTGTCGTCGGCGTTCAGCACGTCGCGATCCAGACCGCCCCAGATCGTGTCCTGGCCGGTGCCGCCGACCAGCCAGTCGTGGCCGGCACGTCCCATCAGGACGTCGCGGCCGTCGCTGACGGTGCCGTTGGAGCTGCGGCGCCCCTCGGTCGGGGAGTTGTTAAGGAACCACTCCCGTGGGCTGGCGCAACTGGTGAACGCCCGCGCGCCGCAGAGCAGGATCTTGCGGAACTTCGTCTTCTTCGAGTAGAGCGCGAAGGTGTTCTTCTTCGTGGTGTTGTAGCCGAGCAGGGTGCCGTTGTTGAACGGCCGGTTCCAGCCGGACTCCACCTGGGTGATCACCCACTTGCTGCCGGACCTGGCATAGCTGAGGGCGTAGGACGTGGCCAGCGCCTCCCCGCCGGAGAGGGCGTCGTCACCGAAGCCGCCGTCCAGCACGTCGTCGTCCCAGCCGCCGTAGAGCACGTCGTTGGAGAACCGGACGGCCGGCTGCCTGGCGTTGACGTTGATCCCGCTGGTCCACGCCTCGTCGCCGAACAGCAGGTCGATCCCGGTGCCGCCGGACAGCCAGTCGTGGCCCCAGCCGCCGACCAGGTAGTCGACCCCCGCGTCGCCGTAGAGGACGTCGTTGCCGCCGCCACCGTAGAGCGCGTCGTCGCCGGCCTCGCCGTGCAGCTCGTCGGCGCCCCAGATGTCGAGCATCGCGGTGCCGGCGGTGGCGGCCTGGCCGGCGGTGATCCGCGGGAACAGCCAGCCGCGGGCGTCCGGGCCCCCGTCGGTGTAGTCCAGCAGGACGACCACCCGCATCAGGCGGCCGCCCAGCAGCGACACCACGGACGGTCCGACGCCGGTCAGCTCGGCGAGCACCCCTGAGACCGGCGTGGCACGGAGGATGTAGCCGTTGTCGCCGACCAGCACGTCGGAGTCCGCGGCGTTCCCGGGGGTGTCGTCGTTGCGGCCCGCCCGGTCGCCGGCGCCACCGAACAGCAGGTCGCGGCCGTCGGGCCGGTCCCGCATCGACACCAGCGAGAACAGCGCTGAGCTGCCTCCGATGATGTCGTCGCTGCCGCCGTTGCCGAAGACCACGTCGTTGCCGCCGCCGGCCTCGATGTAGTCATCGCCGTCGGTCGCGGCCCGCACCGAAGCGGACACCACCAGGTGGCCCTGCGCGGTCCGGTAGGCGGAGGCCGGGATGTCGATCGAGCCGTCACCCTGGATGACGTCGTCGCCGAGCTGGCCGAAGATGACGTCGTTGCCCGCCCCGCCGGCCATCGTGTCGTTGCCCCAGGCCCGGACGGCGGCGGCCAGCGCGAGCGTGCTGTGGTCGAGCAGGGTGAGCCGGAGGAAGGACGGCCACCAGCCGGTCGCAGTCAGGCTGAAGCTCTGCTCCACCCGGACGTTGTCGCCGAACAGCAGGTCGGCGCCGCCACCGCCGTCCACCCGGTCGGCACCCGCACCGCCGACCAGCAGGTCCTCGCCGTCGCCGCCGCGCAGTTCGTCGTTGCCGCCGAGGGTGGTTCCCCAGCTCGCGATCCGGCGTTGCAGCAGGGTGCCGCCGTTGCGGGTCTGCGCGAGGTAGCCCAGGTCGCCGATCACGACGTCGGCGCCCGCCCCGGCATGGATCCGGTCGGCGCCCTCGCCGCCGATCACGATGTCGTCACCGTCGCCGCTGGCCACCAGGTCGGCGCCGGCGACCCCGGAACGGATCGCCAGGACGAGGCCGACGAGGGTCTCGGTGTTCAGCGAGAAGTCACCGGGACCGCCGAAACCGGCAACCCCCGCCACGCCGGTGGCGAGCAACGCCGCCAACTCGGCTGTGGTGAGCTCGCCATCGGCAAGGCCGGTGAAGTCGGGTAGTGCGTTCGGGGCGAACCACACCACGATCCCGTTGTCGGCCAGGACGATGTCGCCGCCGCTGCCGGTGGTGATGGCGTCGGTGCCCTGGCCACCGAACACCACCAGCGGGA
>JAVHXR010000045.1:8885-11183 GCA_031119515.1 Propionicimonas sp. | reverse complement strand
TCGAGTGCATCGACATCATGGACGCGACCGGGTCGCGCGACCTCAAGATCTGGCTGGCCGACGGCTCGAACTACCCGGGCCAGGCCGACCTCCGCGGACGCCAGGACCGGCTCGCCGAGTCGCTGGCGACCATCTACGACCGGCTCGGCCCCGCCCAGCGGCTGGTGCTGGAGTACAAGTTCTTCGAGCCGGCGTTCTACCACACCGACGTCCCGGACTGGGGCACCAGCTACGCCCAGTGCACCGCCCTCGGTGAGAAGGCGATGGTCTGCCTCGACACCGGCCACCACGCCCCCGGCACCAACATCGAGTTCATCGTCATGCAGTTGCTGCGGCTGGGCAAGCTCGGCTCGTTCGACTTCAACTCGCGTTTCTATGCAGACGACGACCTGATCGTCGGCGCCGCCGACCCGTTCCAGCTGTTCCGGATCCTCTACGAGGTGATCCGTGGCGGCGGCTACGGTCCCGACTCGGGCGTGGCGTTCATGCTCGACCAGTGCCACAACGTCGAGGACAAGGTCCCCGGCCAGATCCGCTCGGTGCTGAACGTCCAGGAGATGACCGCCAAGGCGCTGCTGGTCGACGCCGGGGCGCTCGCGGCCGCGCAGGAGGCGGGCGACGTGCTGGCTGCCAACGCCGTGTTCATGGACGCGTTCTACACCGATGTCCGGGCCGACCTCGCGGCCTGGCGGGAGTCGCGCGGGCTGCCGGCGGACCCGATGGCGGCCTTCGCGGCGTCCGGCTACCTGGGAAGGATTGCGGCCGACCGCGTGGGCGGCACCCAGGCGGGCTGGGGGGCCTGATGGCCCGGGTCTGCTTCCAGCTGCAGGTCGTCCCGGAGCTGATCGACGAGTACGTCGAGCGGCACCGGGCGGTCTGGCCGACGATGCTGCGCGCGATCGAGGCCTCGGGGCGGCGCAACTACTCGCTGTTCCTGCGGTCCGACGGCCTGCTGATCGGCTACTACGAAGTGGACGACGACGAGGCCGCGCAGCGGGCGCTCGCCGAGAACCCCGACACCGCCGAGTGGGAGGCCGCGGCCGCGAAGTACTTCGTGGCACTCGGCGGCGACCGTCCCGACCAGGCCGCACCCCAGCTGCGCGAGGTCTTCAATCTCGAGGACCAGCTCGCCGCCCTGTGATCGCCCGCGCGTGACGGGCCCGGCATCGTCGCCTCGCAGGCCCGCGTCGCCCCGGTGGCTGACGTCATCCCGGCGCATGCCGGGATCTCCGGCGCTGGTGGGGATCCCGGGATGACGGTGTGGTTGGGTCGTCGTCCCGGCGGGCATCGTCGCCGCGGCGGTCAACGTCATCCCGGCGCATGCCGGGATCTCAGGCGCTGGTGGTGGTTCCGGGTCGGGCCCGGGATGACGGTGTGGTGGGTCGTCGTCCCGGCGGGCATCGTCGCCGCGGCGGTCAACGTCATCCCGGCGGTCAACGTCATCCCGGCGTATGCCGGGATCTCCGGCGCTGGTGGGGATCCCGGGTCGGGCCCGGGATGACGGTGTGGTTGGATCGTCGTCCCGGCGGGCATCGTCGCCGCGGCGGTCAACGTCATCCCGGCGTATGCCGGGATCTCATTGGATGGAGGTCGGGTCGAGCCGAGGGACGAGGTGTGGGGGACCGTCGTCCCGACGGGCCGGGTCAGTCGTCGTCCTCGGGGTCGCGGTAGCGCCCCTTCCCCTTCTCCTTCCGGGCGGTGAGGGTGGCGGCGTGGTCGGGCACCTCGTGCTGGAGGGAACGATCCGTCCGCGTGTACCCGGTCGATGCCGGACGCTCGGGCAGTACAAGCTCGTCGCGCGGGACGTGGTGGTAGGGGACGGAGGCGAGCAGGTCGGCGATCATGTTGAGCCGGGCACGCTTCTTGTCCTCGGCCTCGACGACGTTCCAGCGGGCCTCGGGGATGTCGGTGTGGACGAACATCTCGTCCTTGGCGCGGGAGTAGTCCTCCCAGCGGGTCAGCGACTCCAGGTCGGTGGGCGACAGCTTCCAGCGCCGCATCGGGTCGGTCAGCCTGGACTCGAACCGCTTCTCCTGCTGCTTGTCGGAGACCGAGAACCAGTATTTGCGCAGCAGGATCCCGTCCTCGATCAGGAGCCGCTCGAAGATCGGGCACTGCCGCAGGAAGCGCTGGTGCTCTGCCGGGGTGCAGTAGCCCATCACCTTCTCGACGCCAGCGCGGTTGTACCAGGACCGGTCGAACAGCCGGATCTCGCCCGCGGCCGGCAGGTGCGAGATGTATCGCTGAAAGTACCACTCGGTGCGTTCCCGTGAGGTCGGCGCCGGCAGTGCGACGATC